>NZ_JBQQCM010000018.1:0-53269 GCF_052246755.1 Halobacillus sp. B29 | reverse complement strand
CATTGTGACTCGTTTAAGTCAACAACTTTTTTAAATGATTTTTTGCTTGCCGTTTCCGGCTTGCCGCTCTGTCTTAATGCGACAAGTAATAATATACCACGCTGAAATAATGTTGGCAACACCTTTTTGTATATTTTTTTCTAATCATCTTTCCATTGAATCAAACAAAACCCCCGAAGCCTGTCAGCCGGGGGTTTATAAAGTCATTTATTCCTTTTTATGATTCTCGATTTCTCATCTGAGGGAAAAGCAATACATCTCTAATGGAAGGAGAATCTGTTAAAAGCATAACCAGACGATCAATTCCGATTCCTAAACCACCTGTTGGCGGGAGTCCGTATTCTAATGACTCTAAGAAATCTTCATCCATCATGTGAGCTTCATCATTTCCTTCTTCCCGCTCTTTCAGTTGAGCTTCGAACCGCTCTCTTTGATCAATTGGATCATTAAGCTCGGAGAATGCGTTGGCATGCTCCCGCCCTACGATGAACAATTCGAAACGATCTGTAAACCTAGGGTCTTCCGGATTCTTCTTCGCTAGTGGTGAGATTTCAATAGGATGTCCATAGATAAAAGTAGGCTGAATCAATTTATCTTCAACATATTGCTCGAAAAATTCATTAACGATATGACCAAAAGTCATGGAGTCCTGAATTTCGACATTGTGCTCCTTAGCTAATTCTTTCGCCTGTTCATCACTCATATCCTCAAAGAAATCAACGCCTGTATATTCTTTAATGGCATCGACCATATGCAAGCGTGTCCACTCTGGTTCTAAATTAATTTCCTGCTCGTTATACGTAACTTTCGCAGAACCAAGGACCTCTTTTGCAATGTGGGCAACCATGTTTTCCGTCAGACTCATGACATCATGGTAATCAGCATATGCTTCATACAGTTCCAGCATCGTGAACTCTGGATTGTGTCGTGTAGAGACTCCTTCGTTTCGGAAAACGCGTCCTATTTCATATACTTTTTCCATGCCGCCCACGATCAAACGTTTCAGATGGAGTTCAATGGCAATCCTCATATAAAGCTGCATGTCCAGCGCATTGTGGTGAGTAACAAATGGACGTGCGGATGCTCCGCCTGGGATCCCGTGCATTAATGGAGTTTCTACTTCTAAGAAACCCAGACCATCCAGGTACCGGCGCATGGATTGTATAATTTTACTCCGGGTGATAAACGTGTCACGGCTTCCAGGGTTAGTAATTAAATCTAAGTAGCGCTGACGATACCTTTGTTCTACGTCTTGCAAACCGTGAAATTTTTCCGGAAGAGGACGAAGAGCTTTGGTAAGTAAGTGAAACTCGTCCGCTTTAACGGAAAGTTCCCCTACATTTGTCTTAAACATAACTCCGGTTACCCCTATGATGTCCCCAAGGTCAGCTGTGTTAAAAACTTCGTAAGCTTTCTCTCCGATTCGATCTTTACGAATGTAAAGCTGAATTTGTCCACTTACGTCCTGAATATGGGTGAATCCTGCTTTTCCTTTTCCACGCTTAGTCATAATTCGACCAGCGATAGTTGCAGGAAATTGTTTTTCTTCAAGCTCCTCTTTATTATACTGGTCGTATTTCTCGATGAGATCTTCCGCCAGATGAGTACGTTCGAACTTGTCGCCAAATGGATCCAGGCCCTGTTCACGGTAAGTATTCAATTTATCTCTGCGCACCCGCATTTGTTCATTGAGTTCTTCCGACATTCTAATCACTCCATTCCCTTATCTATTGTATAAGTAAGCCGCTTCAATAATAAAAACTGCCAGCTTCGGACTGGCAGTATTCTAACTATGATTTAGTATAGAAAAGACGTCGAATTGTGTCAACGCCGACGATACTTTCATGCGTCCCCCTGACTCATTATCCTTCTTAAGACTTTAAATACTATGAGGGATGTTTACGTATCTTCATTATAGCCACTTTTTCATTTTTCAATCGAATCATACAGTCTATATGAACCATATATACATCGATCCACCATTGGAGAAACGTTCATTCGCAAGTTTTTCTATTTCTAAATATTCGGCTGTACGGTTATCCAGAAACACTCTGGATGATCGATGCTTTTTCGTCCGAAATTTAAATTAATAAGATTACCTATTATATCCTTCCCCATACCCTCATACTCTGGACATCTTCTGCAGGCAAATCTTCCAGAATCTCGTCCGCTTGTTTAGTTATAAACGGTATCGTTACTTTTGGATTCACTTCCGCTAGTGGTACCATAACAAAAGCTCTGTCCTGCATATGTGGATGAGGAAGAATCAGGCGCTCTGCTCTCATATGTTCTTGATTATATAGCAAAATGTCAAGATCTATTGTACGTGGCCCCCACTTTACCACTCGTTTTCGTCCTAATTCCTTTTCAATGGACTGGCAATGATCAAGTAATTGTAAAGGAGGCAGAGAGGTTTCAATTTGTATAACCATATTTAAAAAATCATTCTGCTCGGTATAACCTACTGGCGCTGTTTCATATACTGCTGATTTTAAAACCACCGTAATCTCCGGGTGATCATCTATGCTGGCCACTGCATTTTCCAAAAATTCTTCTCTCTTAGAAATGTTGGAGCCAAGTGCGATATACGCGGTATTCATTCGGTACGGCTCCGGTATATTTCAATAGCTACCGACTGATAGTGCCCAGGGATAGGAGGATCAGGTTTATAAACTTTAAGACGGCATCCTTGAACGGGACTGAACTGATTAAACAACTCAGCCGAAAGTTTTTCTGCGACCGTTTCCACTAATTTATGTGCTTCGCCTTCGACTACTTTTTTACAGGTTTCATAAATCGCGCCATAATCTACGGATTTCGTCATGTCGTCCGTCTCAGCAGCAGGCTTTAAATCTAGTTCAAGTTCAGCATCTACATAAAAGCGCTGCCCCAGTTTGTTTTCTTCGGGGAAAAGCCCATGATAGCCCCAGAATTCCATTTGATTTACATATATTTTATCCATTAAAACCTTCCTTTCCCATCATAGCATCCATCATTTTTGTCATTCGAGCTATAGATTTCACGTCGTGGACTCGCACAATATGAACTCCCTGGGCAATCCCGTAACAAACCGTAGCTCCTGTACCTTCCATGCGTTCATCTTTAGGTAAATCCAGGATGGTTCCTATAAATGATTTTCGTGAACTGCCGAGCAATAGAGGATATCCCATCGATTCAAACTGGTGAAGATTACGCATCACTGCTAAGTTTTCTTCTTTTGCTTTGGCAAATCCAATCCCTGGATCGAGCACAATGTTTCCTTCTTTAACTCCTGATTGCTTTGCTATATTAATACTTTCCTCTAAGTCAACTTTAATATCGTCAATTAAAGATGTGTAGTTCCTATCGTTGCGATTATGCATTAAAATTATCGGTACATTATAGTCAGCCGCTACCTTCGCAATGGCCGGTTCTTTTTTAGCGCCCCACACATCATTAATAATGGAGGCTCCTGCTTCAATCGCCTTTCTGGCAACTTCTGCTTTATACGTATCAATCGATATAGGGAGATCCACTTCATTGTGAATAGCCTGGATGATCGGAACAACCCGTTCAATCTCTTCTTTTTCACTGACCGGTTCATGGCCAGGACGCGTGGATTCCCCACCTATATCAATAATATGCGCCCCATCCTTTTCCATAGCAGTCGCACGCCGTACGGCTCCTTCTACCGTATTAAACCTGCCTCCGTCTGAAAAAGAATCCGGGGTAACATTTAAAATGCCCATGACTAATGTTCGTTCGGATAAATCGTATGAGTGGTTCTGCATTTTCAACTTAAATCCCATGGCCGGTACCTCTTTCTTTAAAAGCTTCTTTCCCTATCTTACATCATTTTTTTATTTCTATCACTTACCGCACCCGTTTGTTATTCCCATAAAAAAATACGCCCTGTAAAAGAGCGCATTTTTTAAGAATTAATTATTCTTCTTCTTCGAATTGATATAGTGGTGTAGATAGATAACGTTCCCCATTACTCGGAATCACTGCTACAACTTTTTTACCTTTACCAAGTTTCTTAGCTACCTTTTTAGCCACATGAATCGCTGATCCGGAAGAGATCCCGCCTAGAATTCCATCCTTACGGGCAGCTTCGCGCGCCGCAGCAAAAGAATCCTCCGTGTTAACCTGATGAACTTCATCGTAAATTTCTGTATTCAGGATGCCCGGTACAAAACCGGCTCCGATCCCCTGGATTTTATGGGGACCTGGGTCTCCTCCCGACAATACAGGCGAGCCTTCTGGTTCTATGGCATGAATTTGAATATCAGGATAGTGTGCTTTCAACACTTTTCCTGCACCCGTAATCGTTCCGCCAGTGCCAATTCCAGCAACAAACGCATCTAATTGGTCACCCATTTGTTCCACAATTTCAGGACCCGTCGTTTTTTCGTGGATTCTTGGATTAGCTTCGTTATTAAATTGCTGAGGCATGAAATAGTTATGCTGTTTTTGAAGTTCAGCTGCTTTCTTAATAGCCCCTTTCATACCTTCACTTCCTGGAGTCAAAACAAGATCCGCACCATAAGCACGCAGCAGATTGCGGCGTTCCTGACTCATCGTATCCGGCATCACAAGAATGGATTTGTAACCTTTAGCAGCGGCAACCATAGCAAGCCCAATCCCTGTGTTTCCACTGGTAGGTTCAATAATGGTGTCGCCTTCTTTTAGATCTCCGGACTTTTCCCCTTCTTCAATCATGGATAACGCGATACGATCCTTTACAGAGCTGCCCGGATTCATGTATTCCAGTTTCAAATAAATGTCCGCGCTATCTTCCTCTGCAGACCCATTCAGCTTTACCATCGGCGTCTGACCGATAAGTTCACTAACATTATTAACAATTCTCATTTTTTCCACCCCTAAAACCAAGTATTTTGATAGGATTTAACTCTAATGTACTGAAGGATGAGCATATTGTCAAACATTTCAATCATTTATTAGTAACGTTCCCTTTAAAAAAGGGCGAAACAAGATTCCTGTTTTAATTATGCACAAGAATTGTTCCGCCCTGTCTAACTATAGTTACTCTATGAGGCAAGCGATTATTCTGTTTCCTGAGATTGCAGGTTTTTCAATTGAGTAACATCAAATTGATAATCCTCATTACAAAAGTGACACTTAGCCTCCGCCCCTTGATCTTCTTCAATCATGCGTTGAATTTCTTCATCTCCAAGGCTTGCTATCGCCACTTCTACACGCTCCCGTGAACAGTGACATTTGAACTGCACAGGCATCGTATCCAAAATTTGCAGCTTATCTTCTCCGAGCACCGTTTGTAAAATTTCTTCAGGACTTTTTCCCTCTTGAACTAGACTTGAAATGGCTGGCATCTCTGACAAGCGTCTTTCTATTTCACTGGTAGTAGCATCGTCCGCTCCGGGCATCATTTGAATAACAAATCCACCAGAAGCAAGAATGGAATAATCCGTATCCACTAGAACTCCGGCACCAACCGCAGATGGAACTTGTTCAGAATTGGCGAAATAATAGGTGAAGTCTTCACTTATTTCACCAGAAACGAGTGGCACCTGCCCAGTAAAGTGATCTTTCATACCAAGATCCTTAACGACACTTAACGTACCATTTGTACCAACAGCACGGGCTACATCCAGCTTTCCATTTTGATTTAAATCAAAATCTACGTGAGGATTAATAATATAGCCCCGTACTTCGCCCCTTGCATTTGTGTCAGCTATAATAGCCCCGGCCGGGCCATCACCTTCTACTTTTACCGTAATTTTATCCTCCCCTTTAAGCATAGCTCCCATCATGGAACTAATGGTAAGGGTTCGGCCTAAGGCAGCAGAAGTCGTCGCCCATGTATCCTGTCTGCGCCGGGCTTCCTCTACGGTATCCGTTGATTGCACGGCATAAGCTCTTACTTGTCCATCAAAAGCCAGAGCACGTACTAAATAATCTGACATGGCTCATCATTCTCCTTTAAATGCTTTTTTTCCTTTGTTACGCTGATATATTTTATGAAGACCTTTTAAAGTTAGATAAGGATCTACATGATCAATGGTCCTCGACTGACCAGCAATCAGTGTAGCCAACCCTCCTGTCGCAATGACTGTAGGAGTAGACTCAGCTGTTTCTTTCATCCGTCGGACCACTTCATCTACTTGCCCAACATACCCATAAAAAACTCCAGCTTGCATCGCTTCTACTGTACTTTGCCCTACAACGTTATCGGGACTCTTAATTTCAATTTTAGGGAGTTTCGCTGCTTTAGCATACAAAGCTTCCATCGAAATGTTAATGCCCGGTGCAATGGCACCTCCCATATATTCTCCACTTTCGTTAATATAACAATACGTTGTGGCTGTACCAAAATCTATGATGATGAGTGGAAGCGAATAATCCTCAATTGCTCCTACTGCATTAACTATGCGGTCCGCTCCAATCTCTTCAGGATGCGGGTACTTCATCGCAAGACCATGAGATACATTCCCTTCCCCTATAATCATGGGCTGCTTTTTAAAATAATAACGAGACATGCGTTCAAGTGCAAACATTATAGGCGGTACGACAGAGGAAATAATTACACCGTCCATATCTTCAAATGTTAAACCCTCATGATCAAATAGTGATTTAATCAGCATGCCATATTCATCTTCTGTTTTATGTCGATCCGTTTTTATTCTCCAATGATAACTTAATGATCCATTGTCAAATACCCCAAGCACGGTATTCGTATTACCTACATCAAGAACAAAATTCATGCTTACAGCCTCCTGCCTCATTTCCTTCGGCTACCATCATATCACACCTAACCCTTCGCGTGCCCACAAGTGCGCAAACGAAAAATGTCACACCAGCCATAGAGGCCGATGTGACATGTTACGCCAATTAAGAACGACGATCTTCAGAATCTGAATCAGACGTTTGGTCTTTGTCGTCTACTTCTTCAGTAGAAGAGTTATCCTTAGTCGACTCTGACTCTTTTGTTTCTTCTGCTTCTTTTGATTGAATATTTACTCGTACATCATCGTCATCACTAAAATGATCTTTGCCTGATGAAGTATTGTTCTTGATTTTTGCGTTATTCTTACGAGCAAGCTCTTCCAGCTCTTCGTCTGTAGGAAGGCGCTCTTTATCGAAGAGGGATCGAATTTGAGTAGCGTCAAGAGTTTCTACGTCAAGTAGAGTCTTTGCGATCAACTCAAGCTTAGATTTATTATCCGTAAGAATCGTTTTCGCTCGATCGTAACAATAATTGATAAAGTTTTGAACTTCTTGATCAATTTCATAGGCGATTTGATCACTGTAATTTTGTTCATTTTGGATATCGCGGCCAAGGAATACCTGACCACCTGAATTAGAACCAAATTGAAGAGGGCCGAGTTTTTCACTCATTCCATACTCAGTTACCATCTTGCGAGCAATGGCAGTGGCACGTTGGAAGTCATTGTGAGCACCTGTGCTTACTTCACCAAACATAACTTCTTCAGCGACACGACCACCTAGCAGACCAGTAATTTTATCAAACAATTCCGGCTTGGTCATGAAGTAGCGATCTTCTTTAGGAAGCATAACGGCATATCCGCCTGCTTGTCCACGGGGTACGATCGTTACTTTATGAACCATATCGGCATCATCCAGAACCATTCCAATTACCGTATGACCACTTTCGTGGTGAGCTACGATATTACGTTCTTTATTAGAAATTACACGGCTCTTCTTAGCTGGTCCTGCAATAACGCGGTCAATTGCTTCATCCACATCATCCATATCAATTTTGTTCTTATCTCCGCGGGCGGCTACAAGAGCTGCCTCATTCAATAAGTTCTCAAGATCGGCACCTGAGAAACCTGGAGTACGAAGAGCGATCGTTTTCAAATCAACATTTTCAGATAGTGGTTTATCTTTTGCGTGAACAGCGAGTACGGCCTCACGACCTTTCACGTCTGGACGGTCTACCGTGATTTGACGGTCGAAACGTCCTGGACGAAGAAGGGCAGGGTCCAGAATGTCAGGACGGTTAGTAGCAGCGATAATGATAATACCCTCATTAACACCGAAACCATCCATCTCTACTAGTAATTGGTTCAACGTTTGTTCACGTTCATCGTGTCCTCCGCCAAGGCCTGCGCCACGCTGACGACCAACGGCATCGATCTCATCAATGAAAATAATGCCCGGAGCGTTCTTCTTCGCGTTTTCAAATAGATCACGTACACGAGAAGCACCGACACCGACAAACATTTCTACGAAATCTGAACCACTGATAGAGAAGAATGGAACTCCTGCTTCTCCTGCAACGGCACGTGCAAGTAAGGTTTTACCTGTACCAGGGGGTCCTACGAGCAGGACACCTTTAGGAATGCGGGCACCAACGGCAGAGAATTTACGGGGATCTTTTAGGAAGTCTACGACCTCTACAAGTTCCTGCTTTTCTTCGTCTGCTCCGGCTACGTCTTTAAAACGAACCTTCTTCTTGTCTTCCGTGTACATCTTAGCCTTACTTTTACCAAAGTTCATGACACGGCTTCCGCCGCCTTGAGCTTGATTAAGCAAGAAGAAGAATAAGATGAAAATAATGATAAACGGGATGATCGAAGTTAGAAATGTCACCCATGCGCTAGGCTGCTCTTCTTCTGCAACATTAAGAACACTTTGTTCCTGAGCGGTTTGGGTAATATTTGAGACGATTTCATCGTTTGCAGGGATTTTTGCTGAGAATTCCCCTTGATCTTCACCTTCTCCAGCCAGCTGTCCGGTGATTTGAATCACACCATTTACAGGCTGAATGGTCATCTCTTCAATTTGACCATTATTTAATTTATTGTAAAAATCATTTACGTTCAACTGCTGCTGTGGCTCACCTTGACCTCTAAATAGACCGACGACGCCGATAACTACGAGGAAGATAAGTAAATAAAATATAGTATTACGAAATATCCGGTTCATTGCCTACCTCCTCCCAAGCGAGAAAAACTATAGTAAATAGTATCATAACAAAAACGGACGACACAACTAATTACCCTCATTCCTGCAGATTCAAAACTCATAATCATCGATTGATTTTTCATCCGCCGTAAACTTCCGGCTTCAGAATCCCAATGTAAGGTAAATTGCGATACTTCTCTTGATAATCTAACCCATATCCCACAACAAATTCATCAGGGATTTCAAAACCAATCGTATCTGCTTTAATATGAGCAGTACGACCAGCTGGCTTATCAAGCAGAGTTACAACTTTAATGGAATTCGCTTTACGGTATTTAAATAAGTCTACTAAGTAGCTCAACGTCAATCCACTATCGATGATGTCTTCTATAATTAAAATATCCCGCCCTTCCACTTTCGTATCCAGGTCTTTAACAATTTTAACTTCTCCAGACGATCTTGTGCCACCGTGATAGCTTGAAACATCCATAAAGTCCATCTCAAGATGGATTTCTACTCTTTTCAGTAAGTCTGCCATAAATGGAGTTGCGCCTTTTAATACTCCGACGGCTAACGGAAAACGATCCTTATATTCTTCCGTTAAGTGGTCCCCCATCTCCTTACACTTTTCCTGAATTTCTTCTTCCGAAATCAGGACCTTCTCAATTTCGCTGTGCATGTCTGCTCCTCCTACGTTTCTGCTTTATTTTCATAATGCAACCGAAGCCAAGTCCCTGAAGATTCATCCGTACTTCCCCCGCTTTTTTTTAAGCCGACCAGCCATAGGATCTCTCCACTGCTGTCTGTTACAAGCGGCCACGTTTTGCGTAGATGAGCCGGTATTTTCTGGTCAATAAAAATATCTTTTACTTTTTTTGAACCATTCATTCCTCTCAAACGCATTCGATCTCCATTCCGCCTCGTTCTTACAATAAAGGGTAATTTTACGTGATGAGCATCACATGTAAAGACAGAATCTCCCTCTTTTTCCTGAGGACTGCCCCACTCAGCGTATAAATGAGCTCCATCAGGAAGAACAACTTTTTCTCCAGCATTAAGGAAATACTCATACTTATCTTCCTCATCTGAACGGTCAAAAGAAAGGGTCACTTCATCATAAGCGCGAACGGCTTGCAAACCTTGAGGAAAGTCCAGCTTTGCATTCGGTTTGTGATCATATAATAGGTTCATAAACATTTCCTCATGCAAATAGGAAATATCTTCAGTTTGGTTAACATACAGATAGTTCAATATTAGATGAAAGGCACTTCTTTGTAAAGCAAGTGGAAACGTTTTAAAAGTTGATAAGGAGAAATGTACGATTTTCTTCATATTTGAAGAAAAATACATAGTATCTAATACTTCTCCGGCCTGTTCCCTTATGTATGACTGGTCTTCTCTCATCCTTTGGCTCATTGCCTGCATATGAGAATGGAACTTTGGATTCTGCTCCTTTAAGAACGGTATGACATGCTTACGAAATGCATTCCTTGTGTAGTTCGTCTCCTCATTTGAAGGATCTACCCGCGCCATTACTTGATGACGGGCGTTATACTCAGCAATTTGATTCTTAGATAAAGACAGGAATGGTCTTACAAGCCGCCCTCTTCCAAATGGTCTCTGAATCGGCATTCCCTGTAGCGACTCAGGACGTGCACTGCGAACCAGCTGCATCATCATAGTTTCAGCCTGGTCATCACCATGGTGCCCCATAGCCAGTACATCTGCTTTTCTTTCCTCCATCATTTTCTCAAAGTACTGGTAACGCAAGTATCGGGCTGACTCTTGCGTGCCCGTTCCGGCCTCACTTCTGTATGAATGAACATCGACAGAAGTCCCCGCAAATTCAACACCCCATTCTTCACATTGAGTTTTCACAAATTCCAGATCATCAAGGGACTCTTGTCCTCGCAGTCCATGATCGACAGAAATACCAATGACTTTTAGATTCCAGGAGTTTTTAATGGAACAAAGGAAGTGTAGAAGAGCCATCGAGTCCGGTCCTCCTGAAACAGCCGCGAGTACGGTTTGATGAGGGGAAATAAGTTGATGTTCTTTTACAAATGAATGAACGATCTGCTCCATGTGAAGATCACTCCTGTTAAATTCAAACTGCCTGCTTTCTTTCTCCATCGTACCACTCTTATCACCTTCTGCAAAAGAATACACTTATAACCAGAAACTAAATATTGAAAATCCACAGAACACCCCCGCAACTGCAGATAAAGCCAATAGCTCAACCCACTCAGAAGAATGTTTCTGAGCTTTCATTTGCTTCCTGGAAACAGGTGATCCTTTTGCTCGTTTCATTACTATATAGGATAAAGCTTGTTTCATTTCTGAAGCACTTTGAAACTTCCCCTTCCATACTCCTGCAATAAGAGAATGATAAGGTTTTAGATCATTAGAGGAAGAAAGCTTTGCTGCAAGCGTCCTTCTAGGATGAGCTCCTTTTTCAAATTTATTCGGATGCACCATCTCTAACATAATCATGGTGACGGCAAACAAATCATAAGAAGGTTCAGCTTTCCGGGAGCCAAACCCCCAGTATCCTCGATCATAAAACTCTGTGTACTCTTTGATAGCCCGGCCTATCGCTGTAACGCCTCCTACATCAATCCATCGCACTTTGGAATTTGACATTAACAAATTATCCGTCTTCAAATCCCCAAAGACGAATCCCGCTTTGTGAAGATGCTCCAGATCGGTTAACAACTGGATTGTACAAATACCAATCCATTCTTTACTTTTCCCTTTTAAAAAATGGGTAAGAGGCACCCCTTCTACATATTCCATGACATAAAAAGGGAAAACTTGAAGAGACGGTGCTTTCCAATCGTCTACATCAACAAAAGCAGGCCCAAGTTTCACCCCTTGGACCTTACTGAATTTCTTCAACATATTTACCTCAAGCATCATTCTGGAGCTATCTTTCCCTACTTTGAGGGCTACCTTTTCCCCCTGGAAAGTCTGGCATAAATACACGGCGCCGCAAGCTCCCGCTCCAAGTTTTCGGATCACTTTATATTTATGACCATTCCACTTTCCTTGTAAATATGTCCCGGGAAATAATTTAAAATCCTGTTTCTTCATAAGGATCTTCTCCATCCTGCATGCCTCTGAAGAAAGGTTTTTCAGTAAAGGCATAGAGAGCTTCTTTCAGCGCAGGACCCGTAGGCGTGTATCCACCGCTTGAAAGTTTAGAAAAAACGCCATTGATTTCTCCTAGTTCTGGAGTCCATTTAATGACCCGCCGGATCGTATGTTTTACATCGGGAAATGTATAAATACTGAACTGGTTTGATCCGGTACGTGCGTTGAGACTCAAAGAAAGATCATAAAGCGCTTCTTTCACGGTAGGTAATTTATGCTGCATGCTCGCGCTTGTATCCACAAGTACAAGTACTTCAAGTTCACATGCCTCACCTAAATCTTCCACCACTTCTACTACTTCACTCCTTGTAGCGGGTGGCAGCTCTTCAATACTTTGGCCTTCTCCCAGAATTTCCTGTAATTCTTTATTAACGACACCCTGAATGGTTTGAGTCATGGCTTGCCTCGTAACCATCTGCACGGTTTGGGACAAACTTTTCTGATATACAATTTGACTGACGCCTCCACCTGCCTCAGCAATCGATTCAACTTCTTCAAGCCCTTGAGGCTTCTCATTCTGCCGATCGTCAAGAACGCCAATCACATTGACCGTTACTCCCTGATTTCTAGCCAGAGCTGCTACGGCTATAGGGTCTTCTCCATGGTTCGAGCATCCATCCGTCAATAATAGAATTTGTTTTAACCGGCCTGCTTTCATTTCGACATCCCTCCTGTTTCGTTGCTTCCATCTTCGCCGAAAAGGAGGAATCTTATACGCCGGTTAAGCCTGTTTTTTCTCTGTGGGGATAGAGGACCACTCCGGCATATACCGGTCTATTCTTGCTACAAGAATCGTCATATCGTCATTAATGGAACCTCGATGCGTGCGGATCACTTCTTCCAGTAGAAGATCAGCCACCACTTGAGGCTCGCTGCTGTAAACCTCCTTTATTTTTCTCTTGAACCATATCTCCACATTCTCTACGTGATTATGACCATCTAATATGCCATCACTCAGCATGATCAATAAATCGCCTGCTTTCAACTGCTCGTTGGTCATATCTACATCCACTTCTGGTATAATGCCCATCGGCAGGTTTCCGGACTCGACAGTTAAAATTTGATCTCCTCTTTTAATAAAGCTAGGTGTGCTTCCCACCTTTATAAACTTGGAAGTAGCCTTATGCAAATCAATGACGGCTAAATCCAGGGTCGAAAATATTTCATCATTTGTTCGCAGTGATAATATAGAGTTTATCGACTGGATAGCTACGGATTCCTGCATCCCCGATTGCAGAATCTGTTTCAACAGTCTTAGCGTTTCCATACTTTCTTCATGAGCACGTTCCCCGTTCCCCATTCCATCGCTGATAGCGAGTGCATATTTCCCCCTTCCCAGTTCCATCATGGTAAAGCTGTCTCCCGATATAAACCCTCCTCCTTTTGCTGCATGGGCTGCTCCTGTTTCAATAGAATAATGCTTAGCTGAACCAAACGTTAAATAGCACCTGCCATTAGGATAAGGAGAAATCTCTTCCATCGTAACCACAATCGTTTCCCCTAAAATATCCGATAGCACAGGTGCAATAATTTTCGCTCCTTCCCCTCGGTAATTATTTATTTCAACTACGAGTTCTAAATCAATATTTCCGGCATCCAATGTATAGATTTCAAGTTTTTGTATATCCATCCCCATTCTTTCTAAGGCATTATAAATAATTTGTTCTTTTTGTTCGTGATGTTCACGTTCTTTTACTATTTCTTTAGCAAAAGTACTCATTACATCCGATACGCCCTGAAGCTGCTCAGCTACAAAGCGACGGCTTTCCAGGACCTGTTTTTTCAATTGTTTGTTTGCATGATAGAAAGACAATTCGTGGTTCATCGTATCGATTAACTTCTGTGATTTCACACAGTGTGCATCCACGTTTTTCCGGGTCATCCTGGTTGGTTCCCCTCTTTCGTCCAGCTCCATCATTAATCCTGTCATTAAATCATGAGTCTCATCAAACTGATTAACCCAGCATTTTTCCTTTTTAAAACAGGATTGGCAGGTTTTTTCTGTTACATGACTAAGAAAGTAATCAATTTCTTCTGTACCCTCTACAGCCTCCTTAGAATGGTCTAGATCATTGAAACTCTTAGAAAGCGCTTTAAATACATCAGAGAACTTACCTACTCGTACAGCGGTAACATCACGCACCTTTTGTAAGTATTTTTGTTGTTCAGAATTATGCTCTTCTGTACCTGGAATATAACGGGACAGACGTTTAACCCAGGAATTTGGAGTCACCACAAATAAAATAATGGCCCAACCCGAGGCCCATATTGAATCGGACAGCCCTCCTCCACTCGATACATAAAATCCAATTAATAACGTACCTACTGCAAGACCTGCGCTCACCCCCAGTTTTTTGCCTTCTTTTAATAAACCTCCTAATAAGCCTGAAAATGCAAGCAGGCTCATTTGATAGATATGATCCATATTAGATAAACTCAGCACAAGTCCTGTCACAACACCAACCGTTGAACCAATGGCAGCCCCCGCAATATAAGCAAGGAGAATAACCAGGTAGCGCGCAAATACATCGACGACTGCTACACCTTGAATCTGCCATCCAATCATTCCGGTTAACACGGAAGCTAACAATATAATTAAGCAGACGATTTCCTCATTTTTTAATGTTGGATGATATTTTTGCGGTGATAATAAAGGAAGACTCTGCATAAATATTAGTACAAGTATAAAAGTAAGAACTCCTTCAGCTAACATCAAAGTAAGTTCGTAAAGCTGCCATCGATCGAGTAATGCGAGGCTTGCCGTACGGGGAAGCAAACTTGCTACTAAGGCAATAGCCGGCAGCCATCTTTGGGGGTGACTTGTTCTGCGCAGCGCCAGACTTAATAGCAAAAAAGTCGTCGATGCTCCTACTACGAACCCTGCATGGGTGAAACTGTAGGTAGATGCCCCTGCCGCCATCATAATCGTAACCGGCACGACTAAAGGTCTTTTTAACCACCAGATTACGGCTAAAAACGCAACCGAGAATGGTGCCATAGAAGATAATATAATGGCTCGTCCCAATAATAAGGAAAGCACCATGTGGAAAACGCCTTTGTCCGCCATAAACGAAAACATCCCTAGTGAAGCTTTTTGTAACCCTCTACCTAAACTAGACTGCTTAAGTGTTGCTTGACGATCTTCACGCTTCATCACCGTACCTGACATTTTTTCATCACTCCTTTTGTTATTGAACTTTATTAAACCACATAAAAGACAAGCATTTTGTCAAAACAACAGGAGAACAGAAACAAAAACTTCGATCCTTTTTTCAAGAAGCATAAGACTTTCTACAAAATCTACCTGCCCCCCTCCCTTATCCATTCAAAAACCACCTCCATTCCCTATCGAAATTTACATACTAGTCTGATATTTTTATTTTTTATTGACAGTTTTTTTTTCATGGTGTACTATATTCGTTGTGACTTTGAACACAACATATTTATTTATGGCGGTGTAGCTCAGCTGGCTAGAGCGTACGGTTCATACCCGTGAGGTCGGGGGTTCGATCCCCTCCGCCGCCACTACTTTTTAGAATTAGATGGCTTTGAGCCAATTAACAAAAAAGAAACTGCCTACATACAAGGCCCGTTGGTCAAGTGGTTAAGACACCGCCCTTTCACGGCGGTATCACGGGTTCGAATCCCGTACGGGTCATCGAAACATTCTTGTCCTAAAGAAAGTGGACCCTTCCTTAATTTTAAGGAAGGGTCCACTTTTTTATTTAAAAACCTCTGTTAAAGTTCATTGGTGATTTTTCATGTGAGCCTTATTACGCAATAGGGCCGTATAGTTGAAGACTCAGTTTCGAGATATCTCAGGTCCGTGGCTAAAAAGTAGATGAGGGGCGGCTACGGAAACAACTCGCTTTCCTGCGGGGGAACTGGCAAGCCTCCTCGCTCGTTTCACTCCCTGTGGGGTCTCGCCTAGCTCCTTCTCTCGCAGGAGTCTCTTTGTTTCCTTCGCCACCCTATGATGGAAGAATGAACGGACCCTTCTATAGGCGATAGGGGGGTGCTTTGATCCGCCTTAAATGCTTTTATAGCGGGAATTATCTAAACGTACACGCTTATTGTTAGAAGTTTATCTCCATCATAAACCGGCGCGTTTTAAACATGATTTCGAGCACCATATATCGCAAGGCCCGGAGGGGGGACGGTGAAGACTCCTGTGGGATGAACATGATCGGTAAGATCCCGGGAAGGTGAAGCCTGAGGAAGCTTACCACATGCCCACGGAAAGCGAAATCGTCCCCCGCAGGACCTTCCGCTCAACAAATGTCTCGAAATCAAGTCTTCAACTAATGGGAGCATATCTTCAAAAATCACACTGAAGTTTAAAAGAGCATATTATTTAAAGGAAGCTCTGTTAAACTTAACTGTTAAGTTTTCTTATCTCAGCAAATGCCCATGGAAAAAAAGTCGTTTTCTTTACTGTCCTCACTTCATAACGTTTTCAATCGCTTGTTTATGGGCTTCTACCGTGCGCTTAAGATCTTCTTCACTATGGGCCGTTGAGAGAGAATAGCGATTGAGAGGTTTCGTATAGATTCCCAGATTTAATAACTCGTAATCCAACTCTTTTCTTAAGGAAGTGTCTGCTTTCTTTAAATCACGGTAATTCTTAATAGAATCTTCTGCCAGAATAATATTAAATATACTCCCTCGCCCCACCGTTTGCATCGGGATGTTATAAGCTTGATACAATTCTTCCAGCTCGTTTCTGAGGCGATTCGTTTTATCAAATAAATCTTGCAACGTGCGGTCTTTCTCCAGTATTTCAATAGTAGCCAGACCGGAAGCCAAAACGGTAGGATGACCATTATAGGTGCCACTATGGAATAACGTATCATGTTTTGCTCGCTGATCTGCCCCTGCTGTTAAAATATCTCTCGAACCAGCTGGAGAAAGAATATCCATAATTTCTTTTTTTCCGCCTATCGCTCCTACGGGAAACCCTCCACCAAGCACTTTTCCAAGTGCTGTAAGATCCGGGGTCACTCCATAGCTTTCTTGAGCTCCTCCAAGAGCTAACCGGAAACCCGTTTTAACTTCATCAAAAATTAACAGGATCCCAAGTTCTTCCGTCAAAGTTCTTACCCCTTCTATAAATGTTTGATCAGCAGGTATGAAGCCTCCCTGTACCGGTTCCATGATGATAGCAGACACTTCACCGGCTCTTTGTCTTAAAATCTTCTCAGTGGCTTCTAAATCGTTAAAAGGAAGGACGACTGTATTCTGCTGATAGTAATCAGGAATTCCTAAAGACTCGGGTACAGCATTTGGCGAAGATGGATCCCCTGCTGCTATGTGATCTGGATTCACACTCATGAGCACCTGATCATAACCGCCGTGATAGTGCCCTTCAAACTTGGCGATTTTTGACTTACCAGCATAGGCCATAGCCGCTCGAATCGCAAGCATGGTAGCCTCAAGCCCTGAGTTGGTAAATCGGACCATTTCAATACTGGGATATAAAGATACGAGCTTCTCAGCCATGACGGTTTCGAGCCGGTGAGGCGTTCCGAAAATCGTGGTTCCCGCTTCTCTCATCTGTCCTATAGCAGCATCAAAAACAGCCGAGTGTCCATGCCCTGCAATTAAGGCTCCATAACTCAGTAAGTAATCAATATATTCATTTTGATCTACATCGTAGAGCTTACTTCCATTTCCCTTTTCCATAACGATTGGATGAGGGTCTATATGTTTTATGTTAGCGGTGACCCCTCCTGGAATTACTTCTTGTGCTTTTTTATGCAGCTCCCGGGATGTTGCTGTATTATGTGATATGAAATCTTGCCTATTCAATGCCAATCCTCCTATGATCGATAATTTCAAGCTATAATAACACAATTTAAACAAGACAAAAATAAGATATAAAAAAACCAGCTCCCATTTTTTGGGAGCTGGTTTTTATTAAAACGTGCATCTTTTACTCATTGTCCTAGACAGCAAGCTATCCTCTTTTAGCACCTCGACCTCCACGTTTGGATTCCGTGTGCTTTTTCAGTGATGCTAGACGCTCGTCGCTATCCTTCATAAACCTGTTCATCTTCTGTTCGAAAGATTCAGCCGGCTTACGAGGCTTTTGAGGACGACGACTCTGGCTTTGTTGGTTTTCTTTCGCTTTTTTGATGGACAAGCCAATTTTCCCATCATCTCCAACATTAATGACTTTCACTTCCACCTCATCGCCCTGGCTTAAGTGTTCATTAATGTCTTTTACATAGTTGTCGGCAACTTCACTAATGTGAACGAGACCGGTCTTCCCCTCCGGGAGTTCAACGAACGCTCCGAAATTAGTGATACCTGTTACCTTACCCTTCAGCTTGCTGCCTACTTCAATTGACATAAAAAAAATGCTCCTCCTTAAAATTTCGATAAAAATATCCTTCTTACATATTATATATAAGCTATGAAAAGGGTGTCAATATGAAGGGTCTTCATTCGGCATTTTAAATATGATTTCGCCTTCTTTTGAATAGAAATAATTGGTTCTGGCAATTTGCAGAACGTATTCTTCATCATTCAATAGCTTGATTTCCTCATTCAAATCTTTTTGTTCTTTTTCCAATGTGCTCATTTCCTGTTGAAGTTCTTCATACTTCTGGTGCTTTTCCGCGTACAGCGACTGTTGATTGACGTGGTAAACCACCATAGAGCCAGCAACGATCATCACTAAAAGGGCAAACATGACAAGACGGCGAACTAGTCGCTTTTTCTTTTTCTGGTGTCTTTCCATGTACGCATCGTAGTGCTTCATGTATGTAGAATCTAAGCGAGCTACTGACTCCGATTGTGTTTTTGCCATTTGCGTTCGTCCTCCTTTACTTACGGAATTTTTTAAACCAATTGATCCCTATATTCTTGATTTTATCCAAAAACCCTGCTAAACGCCTTAAGTAATTTCTCGTGTTTTTCGGCAATAATCGCCAAATCAAACGAAAAACAACCTTAATTGGATAAAATGCGACAAGAAATAATAAGAATATACCTTTTAAAAGTATCTTAAAAATACCAATAAGTAAAGTGATAATTAGGAAGAAGATGGATTTTAAAGGAATAAAAATTAAATGTAAGAATATTTTCTTTATGGCACGCAAGATAGAGGTAACCACCCGGATCCATACTTCCAGCATTTTCATGTAAATCGATTGGAGTAAGGCTCGATAAGCTGCATACCCGCATAACACCGCTAAAAACACATAGACACGCAGTTCCCCATAGTTAGCTAAATATAATAGATAAAAAAGAAAAGCAGCTTGAAAAATCCAGAAGGTGAGCTGATAGATGATTTCAAACCAGCTCTTCTTATTCCTTCTATGGAAAAGACGTTCAAATGTGTCAAAAGAAGCACCTACGAATATTCCTCCAGCTATCATCGAAAGGATGGTAACGAATTGGGTTGTCAGCGTCATTTGAAGAGCTTGCTAAATAAACCTTTAGCTTTCTCCCCTTGATGCTCGTCCAAGTAAGACATGTCATATATTTTCCCTTTAATGGATACAAGACCTGAGTCAAGATCTAAATTTTTCATTTGGAGATTCTGGCCTCTGACCACTAAGTAACCCATGGAAGTCTGAAGAAGAAATTCCTCGCTATCAAAACTGTCGACTTCTTTCACGCCTGATATTTCTATGTTTCTTCTGTTCCATATTTTCACATTATGCTCGACCTGCGGCTGGCTGCGCAAGTTCTGGTTTTTATCGTAACCTTCCATCTGTACCGCCTCCTTCTCTAGTACAAGCTATGAGACGAAAGGGGCATTTAGAACGTGGAAAGTCAGTCAAAAAAGAAGTTTACATTTCTAGATTTTAAACCCAATACCCCAATATATCTCCATGTTGATTATAAAAGAAAAGCTCCCGATACTGGAAGACTCAGTTTCAAGATAATTGGGGTCCGTTACGTTAAATAGAAAAGGACTGGTGGGGAAATAACTCGCTTTCCTGTGGGGGAACTGGCAAGCCTCCTCAGTCGTTATCACTCCTTGTGGGGTCTCGCCTAGCTCCTTCTCCCACGGGAGTCTCATCATTTCCCCACCAATCCAACATGATTAAGAAAAACGGACCCTTCTAGAAAAGAAAAACTCTCCTGCTTACTCTGGTTAATGCTTTTATGACAGGCTGTTGCAGGTCGTTACATCCTTAAAATGGTTAGAAAACCACATGGTCTCATTCCTCATCACGCAGGTGATGTTTGATGTGATTTCGAGGTACAGATATGGCGAGGTCCGGAGGGGGACGATGAAGACTCCTGTGGGATAAACATGATCGGTGAGACCCCGCAGAGCTTGCTGAACTGACCCCCGAAAATTGGACACGTTCCTTAAACTTATCACGCCGATTCTTGAAACTGGGTTCGATAAGAAACGGGGCTCATTCTGAGCTTTGATTTGATGCGTTTATGGTTATAGTAATGGATATATTTCTCTAACTCTTGTTTGAAATGGGCCAGACTTTCAAATTCATCTAAATAAAGAAATTCCGACTTCATGATACCGAAAAAGTTTTCCATAACGGCGTTATCATGACAATTCCCTTTTCTGGACATGCTTTGGGTTACTTCATGGTCTTTCAATTTCTTTCGATAGGGAGCCATTTGGTAATGCCATCCCTGGTCGGAGTGCATATACAGTTCATCCGATGGATGAAGGCCTTCAAAAGCTTGGTCTAACATTTCATCTACCAAGGAATAGGTGGGTTTATAACCAATTGTGTATGTGATGATTTCTCCGTTGAATAGATCCAAGACAGGGGAAACATAAAGCTTTTGGCCAAACAGCTTAAACTCCGTAATGTCTGTAGCCCATTTCTGGTTCGGTTGATCTGCCTTGAAATTTCGATCTAAAATATTTGGAGCTGTTTCTCCAACTTTTCCTTTGTGAGAACTATATTTCTTCACTTTCACCGTAGACTGTAGCCCTAGCTCTCTCATAAGACGATAGACTTTTTTATGGTTCACTTCATGACCGCAATTACGAAGCTCATTTTCAATTCGGCGATAGCCATAACGGCCCTTATGTTCATGAAAAATGGAGGTGATAAGCTCCTTCCATGATTGGTCCTTTTCTGGTTCGTGTTGCTTTTCTTTCCAATGATAATAAGTGCTTCGCGGGATATCAGCTATTTCAGTCAGTTGTTTAACAGGAAATCGAACCCTTAACTCGTCGATTATTTGCGCTTTTTCTTCTTTTGAGATAATTGCTTTTTTTGAGCTAAGGTCTTCAACTTTTTTAAATATTCATTTTCCATTCGTAAGCGCTCATTCTCTTTCTTTAAGGCTTCAAACGAATCCATAGAATCTTGTGTCTTCTTATGAGACGTCATTTGGGTTGGCCCCTTCCTCGTGAATTCAAGGGCTTCTCTTCCACCTTCCAGCCACTTCTTGCGCCATCGGCGCACCATAGAAAAGTGGGGGATGTGGAACATAGCTGAAGCATCTCGAATCGAATAGTCTTCTTCCTCTATACATTGAATTACTTTCAGTTTAAAGGCAGCAGAATAGTTTGTATAGGGGAAGTCGAAGGCTTCTTCTCCATGATATTCGGTTAATTTCACCCAATAGCGGATCGAAGAATTATCAACTCCCAATTGTTTTTCTAAGTCTCGGAAACTGACATTTTCCGTGAGATAACGGTGTACGGCCAAGTGTTTTTCTTGGGAAGTAAGTTTGGACATATGGTGGATCCCTCCTAGGTTTCGTGAGGTGTCCAACATTTGGGGGTCATTACATTGCTCGAGGAGGCTCAGCACATGCCCACGGAAAGCGAAATCGTACCCCGGAGGACCTTTTCCTCCAAAAAAGTCTTACACAATTCAACCCTATTGTTGAATAAGTCTGTAGTATAAACTCAACAAAAAGTTTTTCCGAGCTAAAAAACAACAAACCACTGCGTGATTATGCAGTGGTTTGTTGTTTTGTTATTTGACTGGTTCTTCTTTCTTGATTTCATACAGGGACGCCGCTTCATTTTTATTTACATTTTCCTTAAGCGACTTAATCTCAATGGTTAAAATCTTTTGACCAAACTGAATGGTTAACTCGTCCCCAATATCTACGTTGCTTGAGGCTTTACTTTGATTTCCATTGATGCTGATACGGCCTTGATCTGCGATTTCCTTCGCCAAGGTCCGTCTTTTAATCAGTCGGGAAATTTTCATAAATTTATCTAAGCGCATCATTATTCCGCTCCTTTATGCTTTAGTTTAGCATCCACCCATAATTGCTCCAGCTCGTCTAAATCATAATCAGCTAAGGTCTTCCCGCCTGTTTCTGCGGTTTGCTCCATGGAGAAGAGTCTGGTTCTGAATTTCTGATTCGTACGTTGCAGGGCATTTTCACTATTTATTCCATAGTGCCTTCCTAAATTCGCAATAGCAAACAGCCAGTCTCCAAATTCTTTCTCCATCTCTTCCTGATCTTTGTTCAGACGTGCTTCCTGGAACTCTTCCCACTCTTCTTTTACTTTTTCAATAACAGGTTCTGGAGAGTCCCAGTCAAAGCCAACTTTAGCGGCTTTCCTCTGCAATTCCTCTGCTTGTAAAAGCCCTGGAAAACTCGCCGGCACTGATTCAAGGATAGAAACTGGTTTCGCACCCTTCTCTTCCATCTTAATGGTCTCCCAATTCGTAACTACCTCTTCAGCGTTTTCAGCTGTGGCTTCATCAAATACATGAGGATGACGACGAATCATTTTTTCTGTTATCGATACTATTACGTCATCCACTGTGAAAAATCCTTCATCTTCTCCAATTTGACTATGAAGCATCACTTGAAGAAGAACATCTCCTAATTCTTCAACCATATGTTCATCATCCTGCCTGTTTACAGCATCGATGAATTCATAAGCTTCTTCTATCAAATATTTACGCAGCGATTCGTGGGTTTGCTTACGATCCCACGGACAGCCTTCCGGACTACGCAGGATACGAATAATCTCCCTCAAACGACCAAATTGATGATTGAGTTTTTGTTTTTCTACTGGAGGAACATAAACGCTGGTTAAATTGTTGACCTTAATGCTCCGGTCTAAATCTGCCAGAGGCACCGTAGTCAGTTTCTCTTCCTTGCTGCCAGCTGCTGTAACCACTGTGACTGGGTATTCGGGAGGTAAGTCTTCAAGCAGCGTCAACTTCACTTCAGAAGCCACTCCAGCGTCAGAAACCTGGCATAGAATGATATGGTTGCGGAACTGAATCTCTTCCCGCTTCAAATCCGTTGCATCTAAAAACTGCAAGCCTTCAATTGGGTCGATTTCCAATGATGAAAATGCAGCATCCAGATAACTGTGACCCCCTTCTATGTGAAGGTCCACTTTTCCTTGTTTTCTCTTTTCAATTAATAATTGTACCGTTTTTTCAGCAAGCATCGGGTGGCCCGGTACCACATAAACCGTATCCTGATGCTCAGCTGTTTTCACAAGCTGCCGGACAATTTCATTATATACATCTTCAAACTGTGCTTTTTCTTCATAAACATGGTCAAAGCTTTCGAAATGCAGGCCTTCTTTTTTTAATTCCTGAAGCACAGGGTGATCGGAGGTACGGACGAAAACCCCCTGGTTTTCATTCTGTAACAAACGATATATTCCAAGGGGCAATTGATTCAGATCTCCCGCTCCAAGCCCCACGACAGTAATTCTATTCATTGTTTCATCCCTTTCGGAAGTAATCGAATCAGCCATTTTTGAAAAGGCAGGACTTTTACTTCATAGCTGAAAAACGCCCCGAGTCGGAACAGTAGTATAAAATATACACTGGCTCCTGCTGCTGTTAAGGTTAACGTATAAACCAACAGTCCCAGCCGGCTGGACTCAAAAATGTTGTATCCAGCTATACTGGTGACGGCTGTCAGCAATACTGCCATTCCTGTTAAAGCAGCAAGTAAAGCTACCCAAGGTAATCCTGCCCATTTTCTTATTGAGTAATCTTTCCCTAAGATTACGATATTTCCAAATAAAACAAAAGCGGCAGCTATTATCGTAGCAATAGCGGCCCCCTTTAATTCGTAAACGGGGATCAGCCACGCGTTCATAAGATATTTAACGAATACCCCGCTTATGACAATAACCGCTGTGTGACTGACATAACCCAGTCCCTGAAGTACAGAAGAGGTAGTGATGGAAACCGAACTAAAAATAATGACGAGCATTAACATTCTCAGCGGCCCTGTCCCTTCCGTATCTTGGAAGAACAAAGCGTTAATGAATGGGAACAAAACGATTAATCCGGCTGCAGCACCTAGTGCGATGATTAAACTGAATTTGGTTGAGGCAAACACGTACCTTTCAACTTCTTTCGGGTTTTTCATCAAACGGGTTCTTGTAACGGATGGAATCACAGCTAACGCGACGGAAGAAGCAAGAACCGTCCCCAGTTGAATCAGAGGCTGACCGCGATCGAAAATCCCCTTCCAGATTCGAGCCGTTTCCAAATCTACTCCCGCCTGGCGCAGACTTGGGATCAGGGTTAAAGCATCAACCATTTGAAAAGACAATAAAAGCATGTAATTAAAACAGATAAACAGACCATAAAAGAAAATAGGTTTTATGTAGGATAGGGATGATGACCAGCGCTGAAACGTCCAGCTATTTGTTTTCTTAAAATAAGCGAGAAGCACTATGAAAGCACCTAAAGCTCCCAAGACTGAAGCAGCGGATGCTCCAATTCCAATGGCATACATACTTCCCCGCTTCATCACTAAAACAGCTGTCAAAATGATGATGGTAACCCGTATCATCTGTTCGATTACCTGCGAAACGGCTGTCTGTTTCATTTGATTGCTTCCTTGAAAAACTCCGCGAAACAATGAAACAAAAGGAACGATTAAAAACACCCAAAAAGCAGATCTTAAAGATGGGATAAGCTTTTCGTCACCCATTATATCCGCTATCCATGGAGCCTGTGTAAAACCTACTATAAAAATACTTCCGCATATCCCCATCAGCCAGCAAAAGACTGGAAGATAGAAGGAAGGTACGGAAAGAGAACGCTGTTCTTCTGTGATTTCCGAAACAAGCTTAGAAATCGCAGCAGGAAATCCATAGAGAGATAACACGATGGCGAGCCCGAGAATTGGGTACACTTGCTGGTAAATATAAAAACCTAGGTCTCCAGTTATGTTTTGAAGAGGCACTCGATAACCTGCACTAAGTATTTTACTAAGAAGTCCAGCAACCGTTAAGATAAATGCCCCCTTCAGCACAGAGGGGGAGGAATGATTGCTCATAGCTATACCTTTCTTCTTTGTATGATAGTAAACGAATCCATTATATCATACAAAAAGGTCAGATCCTTTACCTTTACGGACCTGACCCTTCTCCTATTCCATTTGCTTCGCTAAAAAATTGGCTGCTATTTGGACTGCTTTATTTGATCCTTCTTCGATAGGTGAACCTTCTTTATTGAAAGCTGCTACACAACCGATGGGATCTCCCTGGGCGATTATAGGATGAATGATATAAGAAATGACATCTTCTTCTTGGCCGCGGGTAAACTCTATCGGTGAAGGGTGTTTTTCATAACTCATCGTTCTTGTGTCCATCACCTGCTCAATTTTTGAACCGATGGATCGGTTCAGGTAATCTTTTTTCGTTACACCAGCTACGGCTATATACTCATCTCGGTCACAAATCATTACAGGGACTTCTAAGGCTTCACTAAGAGCTTCTGCATATTCCTTCGCAAAATCACCAAGCTCACTGATGGGCGAGTATTTCTTTAAAATAACCTCACCTTCGCGGTCCACAAAAATCTCCAGAGGGTCTCCTTCACGAATCCTTAACGTGCGGCGAATTTCTTTTGGAATAACCACACGCCCCAGATCATCAATACGGCGTACAATACCAGTTGCTTTCATTCTTATGCTGCCTCCCTTTCTGTGATGATATTCCTGTTATTATCCTTTTGAAGCGCATGGAGAATAAGCGGGTGATTAAGGATAGTATGGTACAGCATATAAAACCTATACACCCTTGGTATGGATTTTTTTATAATAATTCCGTTTTCTTGCAAATTTTAACTTGAGGATTCCTTAAAGAGCGCACAAAAAAGAGGCCTTCCTGCTTGGAAGACCTCTTTTCTAATTAAGCTGTAGTCGTTTCACGAATCATGGATGGAAGTTGACTTAAGAACTCCTCGACGATCTCATACCGCTTGGCCTGCGGCTGACGATCCCATTTGAAAGTGACTTTTAACTGGTTATCTTCCGTGCCTAACTGTACGATACGACCATATTTATTGGCGTACTCAAACAGCTTCGCTCCGTCAATCAGCTGGCTTTGGTCTGAATCCATAACCATTTCAAGCTTCCTTTTCTTCTCCGTAATGGATTCAATCCGTGCCTGTTTAGCAAAGAGACGAATGGAAGTAGCCCTAAATAAGTTCTCCACCTCTTCCGGGTAATCTCCGAAGCGATCAATCAATTCATCACGTAAATCATGCACGTCTTCTACAGATTCCACCGCCTGGAATTGTTTATACATATCAATCTTCTGCTTTTCATCCTGAATATATGTGCCAGGAATATAAGCATCCATCATCATATCCAATTCTGGCTGGAACGGCTGTACGGCTTCCGGTTCTTTACCTTGTCTTTTCGCTTCAATCGCATCCTTCAGCATTTGAGAATACATATCAAACCCTACTGAATCAATAAATCCATGTTGTTGAGACCCTAGTAAATTACCTGCTCCTCGGATGGAAAGATCCCGCATGGCGATTTTAAAACCTGAGCCTAATTCAGTAAATTCTTTAATAGCCTGGAGACGTTTTTCAGCTACCTCCGTCAGTACTTTATCACGTTGGTAGGTAAAGTAAGCATAAGCCACACGATTCGAACGGCCTACACGGCCGCGAAGTTGATAAAGCTGGCTTAAGCCCATACGATCCGCATCGTAAACAATAAGTGTATTCACATTAGGAATATCGACTCCTGTTTCGATAATGGTGGTACTCACAAGTACATCATATTCCCCTCCCAAGAAGGAAAACATGACATTCTCAAGCTCCGTTTCATTCATTTGCCCATGCGCAAATGTTACGCGGGCTTCGGGGACGAGCGCAGCGATTTCCTGAGCCATCCGTTCGATATTTTCCACCCGGTTAAATAAGAAAAATACTTGCCCGCCGCGCGCCATTTCTCTTTCAATCGCTTCCCGCAGGAAAATTGGATTATATTCCAGGACATACGTTTGAATAGGAAAACGATTCGCAGGCGGTGTTTCAATAACCGATAAATCGCGGACGCCGAGCATCGACATATGAAGTGTTCGAGGAATTGGAGTGGCTGTTAATGTCAGAACATCCACATTATGCTTCAGTTGTTTGATTTTTTCTTTATGCTTCACGCCAAACCTCTGCTCTTCGTCTACAATCAGCAGACCCAGATCTTTAAATTGTACATCCTTTGAAAGAATCCGGTGGGTGCCCACGATGATATCCACCAATCCTTTCCTAAGTCTGTCTGTCGTTTCTTTTTGCTGCTTACGCGTACGGAAGCGGCTCATTAATCCGAGGTTAATGCCAAACCCTTGGAAGCGTTCCTGAAGGGTTTCATAATGCTGCTGAGCCAATATGGTGGTAGGTACAAGGATCGCCACTTGTTTGCCTTCATAAATTGCTTTAAAGGCGGCTCGGATCGCTACCTCCGTTTTACCGTATCCGACATCTCCGCATAACAAGCGGTCCATAGGTCGAATACGTTCCATATCTTCCTTAATTTCTTCTATACAACGCACCTGGTCCTCGGTTTCTTCATAAGGAAAAGCGATCTCAAAATCTTTTTGCATTTCGCCATCTTCACTGAACGCGTGACCTTTAGAAGCTTCCCTCTCTGCGTAAAGCTGAATTAAGTCATCAGCGATATCCTCTACTGAAGATTGAACCTTGCGCTTGACTTTATTCCACTCACTGCCACCGAGTTTATATATTTTAGGCTCTTTCCCTTCAGAACCCACATATTTTTGAATAAGGTCAATCTGGTCGATCGGGACATACAGCTTATCATTACCTGAATAATTAACCATTAGAAAATCTTTATGATTGCCATTCATCTCAAGTGTTTCTATACCTAAGTATTTACCAATCCCGTGATTAGCGTGGACGATATAGTCTCCCACTTTAAGCTCCTGGTAATTCTTGATGCGTTCTGCATTGGAAAGCTTCTGTTTACGTTTGGGCTTGGCTGTACGAGTTTTAAACAGTTCATTTTCGGTCAGAACGGCCAATTTATGCATAGGCCATTCAAAGCCACTGCTGATATTCCCGATGACGATTGTCGGCTTCACTAGAGGCAGCTTAACATCTGATTTAGAGATGACAGCTTCCATATCATAATCTTCTAAAACCGACTGGATCTTTTCACTACGGTTGTGATCAGGAGCCAGAATAATAACCGAATAATCCTGCTTCTGCCACCGCTCCATTTCATTCTTCAATAAATTCATCTGCCCGTGAAATTGCTGCATTTGACGGCTTGAAATATTGACTACATTCTGAGGGTGAGTATTTGGAATATGACGCATGAATACGGACATATATAGGGTAGGATGCTTCATCTTGGCCCATGTGTCCTGCCAGTCAAAAGAGATGTTCAAGTCGCGGACCGTCTGGTTTGCTTCTAATAGGCTTTGATGCCATTCCGCTTCTTCCTGGTCAAGACGGTTAGCGGTTTCTTGAATACGGCTCATCTCGTCCAGAATCATCAATCCATTCTCAGGAAGATAGTCTAGCAGACTTACAGACTCTTCATAAAAATAACCAATGTATTTATACATCTCCTGAAAGCGTTCCTGATCTTTCAAGCGGTCCAGGTCCTGCTCAATTACGGTGTTCAAGGTTTCTTTTGCATCCGCTTTCGTCAACTTTTTCAAGGAGTGACTGAGAGCATTTTCCAAGCGATGATAAGCCCTCGTAAAGTCTTCCTTATGAAGCAGTAATTCCGTGGCAGGCCCTACCGTAACTTCATTCAGTTTATCGTGCGACCTCTGGGTTTCCGAATCAAATGTACGAATTGAATCTACTTCGGTATCAAACAATTCAATCCGGTAAGGAAATTCTGCCGTTAACGGATAAATATCAAAGATTCCCCCACGCAGGGAGAACTCTCCCGGGGTAGCTACCATCTCTGTACGTTCATACCCCATGCTTACCAGCTGCTCCAAATACGTGTTCAGCTCAATATCTTCCCCAACACGAAAAGGGAGCTGATTATGCTCCCAGTAGGATTTTGGCGGCATGATGCGTTTTAGAGCAGCTACAGGGACAATAAGGATCCCTTTATCTTGCTTAAGCCAGTTGCTCAAGGCCTCAATTCTCTGACTTCTTAATTCAGGACTTGCAATCGCAATCTCAGAGGCGATCAGTTCGTTTACGGGATATAATTGAACCTGGCCCTCCTCGGTCAGTTCTTGCATGTCCTCATACAACTGCTGAGCCTGAATCAATTGATGGGTAACAAGCAGGACAGGACGGTCCAATGATTCCTTAAGCAAGGAGATCATTAAACTTCGTGATGCACCAGACAATCCTGCAACCATTTGTTCCTTCATCCCTGATTCAAAGCCCTCTATGATTGAATGGACATCATCCTGGGGATATAAGTAATCTTTAATTCCTTGCATAACGAACTCCTCCACCATCAAGGCCTACCGCTTCAAAAGGTCCGCTCTTGACTTAATGAATAAAAAAATCTAACTCATGATAATGTGGATGTTGATCCAAGGTTTCTTTACATGAATCGCAAATCGTACGAATATTTAAATCACCGTTAGCGTGCATATGAACCATTTGCTGATGATCTTCTTCGTTTAATAAGTCTAAACCTAATTGGGATACATCCACATGCTTTGCATCTAATTCACCTACTTGACGCTGACAATGCCGGCAATAATAATGAATTTTCATTTCCATCCTCCTTCAAAGCTGATGGTCATTAGTTTTGCCGGCTTGTATTAAGCTTATACTAAACTAGGTAAGACTTAATTATTTACGTCGCGTTAAAATCATTCATGACTTCATTAAAAGGCTGGGTCATCCACGCTTCACATGCTTTCACAGCAGCGTCTATACTGTCAGCTACTGGGGCCTGTTCCTGTTTGGTAAACGTCCCAAGTACATAGTCCACGACGGAAACAGGGCCATCCGGCCGTCCTACACCTACACGTAAACGATTAAATTCCTTTGTACCTAAATGGTCAATAATATTACGGATACCATTATGCCCGCCGTGTCCGCCTTTCTTACGCAGACGTATTTTTCCTGGAGGAAGATCCAGGTCATCATACACGACGAGAATATCGTCTGCTTCCAAATCGAAAAAATTCATGAACTGAACTAGAGATTCCCCAGACAGGTTCATAAACGTCTGAGGTTTTAATAATAGAATCTTTTCACCATTTACATGTTCTGTGGTATATATCCCACGGAATTTCGTCTGTTCCATAGACCAATGATTTTGCTTGACTAGCTCATCAAGAATCATGAAACCAATGTTATGACGCGTTTTTGCATATTTCTTACCTGGGTTTCCCAGACCTACTATACACTTCATTGCAAACTTCCTTTATCCATCATAGTCGTGCTCTCCTTAGTATAACAAAGGTTGATTAAAAATAATGTCAGTTTGTATCGATCTTGAAAAACATCCCTTCAGAAGACCGTTTTAACATAGAAAAAAGGCGGGCCTTTTGGCCACGCCCTTTGTTGATCTCAGGATTATTCTTTATCTTCCTTTTCTTCATCCTGATCCTCATCATCACTTTTCTCATTGATAACTTCAGGTTCAGCATCTTCATCAGCGATTTCAGGCTCTTCCGGTACTTCTTCCGGAGGTGTAACCGCAACGATTGTGGTATCTGGATCTTCTGTGATTTCGTAACCACGGGAAGAGGTAATATCACTTACCAGAATGCTGTCGCCAATGTTCAATTCAGAAACATTAATTAGAATTTCATCAGGAATGTTAGCCGGCTTCGCACGAACAGCCAGATCATAAAGCGGCTGCTGAAGGACGCCGCCTTCTTTACTTCCTGCTGCTTCTCCTTCAAGGTGAACAGGTACTTCAACGTCCATTTCCTGACTCATGTCCACAATATAGAAGTCCGCGTGGATTAACTCATCTTTTAGAGGGTCAATCTGATATTCGTGCAGCATAACATCTACACTGTCTTTACCTTCTATATCAAGTGAAATGATCGCGTTCTTACCTTCATCACGTACTGTTTTAAGCAATTCGATGCTGTTAACAGAAACAGTGATTGGTTCTTTATCTTTCCCGTAAACTACGCTTGGTACGTTACCTTCTTGGCGCAATTCACGTGTCACTGATTGTTTTAATTCGTTTCTTTGAGATGCTTTTAATGAAATAGACAAATTACTCAACCTCCAATTATATACCAGTCATCTGGTCTTTTTCCCGTTTCGCTCAAACGTTAAACCTATTTTCTCATAAACTTCTTAATCAAACAAGCTACTGATGGATTGACGTTCATGAACGCGTATGATCGCTTCACTGATTAAACCGGCAACGGATAGTTCAGTGATTTTTTCGCTTGCTTTTTCTTCCCCGAGAGGAATGGTATTCGTAACAACAAGTTCTTTAATTTTAGAACGGTCTATGCGCTCAATAGCAGGCCCTGACAGTACAGGGTGAGTACAGCACGCGTACACTTCTGTAGCCCCGTTTTCAACGAGTGCATTGGCCGCGAGTGTAATCGTACCCGCTGTATCAATAATATCATCAATGATAATGGCCGTTTTTCCTTCAATATTTCCAACGATATTCATAACTTCAGAAACATTGGGACGAGGGCGTCGTTTATCAATAATAGCGATTGGCGCTTTTAACCGATCGGCCATTTTGCGAGCACGCGTCACACCGCCATGATCGGGTGAAACGATAACGACATCATCAAAGTTCTTCTCTTCAAAGTAATCCGATAAGATCGGCACTCCTACCAGGTGGTCAATAGGCAGGTTGAAGAAGCCTTGGATTTGAGGAGCGTGAAGGTCCAGCATAAGGACACGGGATGCTCCGGCTGTTTCCAGAAGATCCGCTACCAGCTTAGCCGTAATCGGTTCACGTGCACGAGCTTTACGATCTTGACGTGCATAACCATAGTAAGGCATAACGACGTTAATCGTTCTGGCTGAGGCACGCTTCAAGGCATCAATCATAATCAGGAGTTCCATGATGTGCTCATTCACAGGCTCACTTGTTGATTGAACAATATACACATCACAGCCGCGGATACTCTCTTCGATATTAATTTGAATTTCTCCATCGCTAAAGCTTGTTACCGTACACTTCCCTAATTCCACCCCGATATTTTCAGCAATTTCTTTCGCCAATTCCGGGTTGGAGTTCAGTGAGAATACTTTCAGTTTTGAATCCTTATATCCAGTTGCCATGGATTGAACCCTCCGTTACTCTTTTTTATTCGACTTCAATTTTGCAGCATAACCTTCTTTATTGGTCTGCCTCGCTCTAGCGATCGATAAAGCTTCAGCAGGGACATCCTTATTAATCGTAGAACCCGCTGCTACGTAAGCGCCTTTTCCGACAGTTACAGGAGCTACTAAATTAGAGTTGCATCCGATGAAGGCATCATCTTGAATCGTGGTTAAGTGTTTATTATGTCCATCATAATTCACAGTTATTGTACCACAACCGATATTCACTCCATCTCCAACTTCTGCATCCCCGATATAACTTAGGTGGGATACTTTGCTTCCGCTTCCGAATGAAGCTTTCTTAACTTCCACAAAGTTTCCAACTTTTACTTCATCTCCTAAGGAAGAAGCCGGCCGGATATGAGCATAGGGTCCTACCTGCACACGCTCACCAATATGGCTGTCAGCTGCCACACTTTGCTTGATAACTGTGCCTTTTCCGACAAAACAATTCGTAATCGATGAATGAGGACCTACTATTGCATCCTCCTCGATAATTGTGTTTCCTTCAATTACACAGCCAGGCTCTATGACAACATCACGGCTGATTTGTACGTCAGGACCGATGTAAGTCTGGTCAGGATCAACAATTGTAACGCCATTTCTCATATGCTGCTCATTAATACGCTGCTTCATTAATTTTTCTGCTTTAGATAACGCCACTCGATCGTTTACTCCAAGTGACTCTGAGAAATCAGGGGTTTGATAAGCACTGATCTTATCGGATTCGTTCTTAAGGATTTCAATGACGTCAGGCAGATAATATTCACCTTGAGCATTATCATTTGCCACGTTTTGCAAAGCTTCAAAAAGCTTCTGGTTATCAAAGCAGTAAGTACCTGTATTGATTTCCTGAATCGCTTTTTCTTCTTCAGAAGCGTCTTTCTGTTCTACGATTCGCTCTACTTGCGCGTTTCCGCCTCTAATCACACGTCCGTAACCTGATGGATCATCTGCATGGGCTGTAAGTATAGTGGCTTGAGCACTTTGTTCATCATGATGATCCAGCAGCTTCTGAAGCGTCTCTGCTGTTAATAAAGGGGTGTCCCCGCATACAACAACGGTGGTTCCTTCTTTATCAGCCAGAATATCTTCAGCCTTTAAAACCGCATGGCCTGTCCCCAGTTGTTCTTCCTGAACGACATAGTGACTGTCCTCACCTAGTTGATGCTGAACTTTCTCAGCTCCAAATCCAACGACTGTAATTAATTCGTTAAGTTCCAGTGTATTTAGTTGATCAACGACGTGCTGCACCATAGGCTTACCGCACACAGGATGTAAAACCTTATATAGTTTTGATTTCATGCGAGTGCCTTGGCCTGCTGCCAGCACGACAGCGTATCGGTTAGTCATGAACGTACCTCCATCCTATTTATCCATTATGAATAATATCTTAAAATCCTCTTGATTTCAACAATCCGTCCTTTTACAAAATAAGCGCTACAAAAAGAGTTTTTCCCCATCAAAAAGGAGTCTAACCTAAAATTAGGTCAGACTCCTTTGATCTTCGTAAGTATTAGGAAGCTCCGGCTTCTTCATATTCCACTTCTGATTGTTCCTCATCGCCAGCACGCTCATAAGCTTCCAGCACAGCATCTTGAATCTTTCCACGTGTGCCAGAATTAATCGGGTGTGCAATGTCTCTAAACTCTCCATCAGGAGTACGCTTACTAGGCATCGCTACAAACAATCCATTGTTACCATCAATCACCCGTATGTCATGGACAACAAACTCCTGATCTAAGGTAATAGAAGCAATTGCTCGCATTCTTCCATCAGTATTCACGCGTCGCAGTCTTACGTCAGTTACTTCCATTATCATTCACCACCTTTTTACAAAAGAACTTATGTAGTTAAATTCCACAAAACGGTAAAAATTCCTGCAACTTTTATAAAAAAATTTCTTATCCTTTTGATTTTTCTTCCAGATCTAATAAAAGAAAGCCCCGAACTAAGAAGTCAGGGCTTTCTTGAGACGCTATAAATAATTTAGAAGATTTCCAGGAATCACTTCAATGGAACCTTTGCGGTCATCTGCATTCAGGATTTGAACAAGCGAAATGTAGTCATCCACCACTCGTTCTTCATCCTCATCTTCTGCTTCGGCTAAAACGCCGATACCGACTACCTCGGCGTTGAATTCATGGAGAAGGTTTTTCATTCCGCTGATCGTTCCTCCAGCTTTCATAAAATCATCTATAATACAAACTTTAGAGCCTTCTTTTAGAGACCGTTTAGTTAAAACCATGGTCTGAATCTTCCTAGTTGAGCCAGACACATAATTAATACTAAGAGTAGACCCTTCGGTAACTTTAGGATCCCTTCTTGCAATCACGACCGGGACATTTAAATAAGAGGCAACGGCATAGGCAAGCGGAATGCCTTTTGTCGCGACCGTAATAATGGCATCAATATCTCTGTCTCTAAATGCAGAAGCAAATAAACGCCCGATGCTTCTTGTTGCTTCGGGATCTCCAAGGATGTCACTCATAAACAAATAACCTCCAGGTAAAAGCCGCTCCGGATCTTCTAATCGCCTGCAAAGCTGATGAACGAACTCTTCGCTGTACTCTTTAGAAAATGCCGGAATATATTTAACTCCTCCTGAAGCTCCAGAAACAGACTCTAAGTAACCAATACCTTCATGTTGAAACATTTTATTTATAATCCCTAAATCCTCACTAATTGAGGATTTAGCCGCATCATACTTCTCTGAGAAAAATGGCAGCGAAATCAATTCGCGTGGCCGATCAAGAATAAAATGAGTCATTGCAACCAACCGTTCACTTCTTTTCATTGGCAATACACCCCGAAATCCGAATATTAATAATAAATATATCAGATTTGTACGGTTTTTATCAAGTTCTTTCTTGATATCCGAGCATACGAACGACGTATACCTCTGTACAAAAACCTTTTAAGCTGTTGTAAATCCTTTGTGCTCTGGCATCCGTGTCGACTAAAGAAAAGACGGTTGGACCGCTGCCGCTCATTAACACCGCATCAGCTCCAGCCTGCCTCATTTGCTCTTTAATTTGTCCCACTTCTCTGTGAAGATTGAGAGTTACTCCTTCAAGCGTATTCCCCACTTGCGCACAAATGGCATCAAAATCATAATCCATTAACGCTTCAATCATCGCATTGGTGTTGGGATGATGAGCATCAGCAAGGTTCAGATTCTGATAAACCGTCTGGGTAGAAACACCGAGAGGAGGCTTAGCTAACACCACCCAGCAAGGTGGAGGAGCCGGAAGAGGCGTAATCTTTTCCCCCCTCCCGGTCGCATGAGCGGTTCCACCGTAAAGGCAGAAAGAAACATCAGATCCAATTTCAGCACCTAAAACAGCCAGTTCGTCCAGACTTTTGTTTAAGCCCCACAAACGGTTTAATCCTCGAAGTACAGCTGCTGCATCACTGCTCCCTCCTGCGAGACCAGCAGCTACCGGAATATTTTTCTCAATAAAAATACGCACGCCATGTTTAACTGAATAGTGATCTTTCATTAGTTTAGCTGCCCGATACGCAAGGTTACGTTCATCATTTGGTACGAAACGACTTTCCGACTCTACACGTATGGAACCGTCATCTAACGTGTTCAACTCAATCCGGTCAGCAAGGTCCACGGTGGTCATCACCATCTCGACTTCGTGGAACCCATCTTCACGTTTATGTAAGACGTCTAAAGACAAATTGATTTTAGCGGGAGCTTTCTCAAAAATTTGCATTCAAGCACCTCATCCTAACAGATTATCTTAAAGCATTGTACCATATTTTAAGGCGTTAGGCAGAGGACCTGAAAATTGCATATCTCCTTCAACAAGACTTTGGTAATCTCTGCGCCTGATTTTAAAGAATAGCTCCCGTTTGTTTAAAACTCAGTCTCGAGACATTGGAGGAGCGGTAGGTCCTCCGGGGGACGCTTTCGCTTTCCGCGGGCATGAGGTGAGCTTCCTCGGGCTTAACAGCCCTGCGGGATCTCACCGATCATGGTCACCCGCAGGAGTCTACACCGTCCCCCTCCGGACATCTTGCGATACAGAGAGCTCGAAATCATGTATGAAACGCTCTAAATTATGGTGGGGATAAACCTATAACAATGAGCGGGTTCGTTGGATAATCCTTGCTGTATAAGCATTAAAGGCAAATTCAGGATGATGAATTTGCCTTTAAAAGGGTCCGTCCACTCTTCCATCATAGGGAGGCGGAGGAAACGACGAGACTCCCAGGTTAAAAGCGTAAGCACCTTGGTCAGCGTCGTATGGACTGGACTGAGCTGGCGGAGATAAAGAAAACACGAAGAGCGGAGCGATTCGATGTTGCCTTATCGTACAGAAGTGAGGGAAGTCTCACTAGACGCTAGGTGCTGGAGCTGGATAGCACTCCACGCCGTTTAGGCATTGGTTTATGATACACCTATCCTGAGTGTAAGAACGGGAGAAGGAGCTAGGCGAGACCCCACAAGGAGTGTTAACGACTGAGGAGGCTCATTTAAAAGGAGGATCGACTAAAGTCACCACGTCCTGTGGCAACGTCGATCGACCCTACGTCGTGTAGGGCCGCAGGAAAGTGTTCAAATGTGGCATCACCCCGAAAGACACGACCAGCATAAGCCGATCATCAAAAGGATTGCGGTTTTTCAATCCGTTGATAATCGGCTTATGTCTCGAGTGTCTGGGTGATGGAACAAGACGAGTTGTTTCCGTAGCCAGCACCTCTCTATATCAACAACGGACCAAAAACATCTCGAAATCGAGTCTTCCACAATATGCCCTATTGTTGAATAAGTATCCTATGAAATCGACACAGGGTCAGATGTAAAAAAGCTCCTTGAGGCCAATGAAGGCTTCAAGGAGCTTTAATTTATTTTTGCTGTTCTCTTATCATCTGTTCTTCTGCTTTCTCTATTGCCCATTTCACCATATTGCCGGCTTCGCGTGTCGTAATACCGCCCCAGCCATCTTTTTGAACCTTGTCGTAAAACCCAAGTTCTTTCGCGATCTCTTCTTTAAACGAATCGGACATCATACCTCTTCTGCGCCCCATCGTCTTCAGCTCCTTTCGCAACCACTAAAGCTACGACAAGGTTAGTATATGATTTTGCAATTAAGCTATACGAGAAATGATTGGATGATCTAACAGCTGTTCCCATTTTATAAAAAAATAAAAAGCAGCAAACGTGGAGTTTACTGCTCAAGAGCCAAGGTCTGTAAATCATCGAAATTCAGTTCTACAGTCTCGGTAAGAACATCGGCATAGCTATAGGATACACGTTCAAAAGCATTTTCTTCCTGGTCCAGTTCAACAATAAAAACGGCTGGGTATGTTTCAGCCAGAATTCCTGAGCGTTCAATCGTTTTACGACGTCCACCATTTGCTTTCAGGGTTAGACGTCTGCCAATTTGCCCTTCCAGGGATTGTTTGATTTCTACTAACGTTTTAGCCACTACACTCCACCTCACTGTTATTTATAGTACCACACAGATTGGACAAAGTCAAATAAAACTATAAATTATACCAATATGTCAAAATCCATGTCAACATAAAAATTTTATAGATGTTCTCTGCTAGGTTCTCCAATAACAGGAAAAATATGTGACTTTCTTCAAAAAATGAAAAAGACCTTGCTTTTTCTTTTCTTTAGGCAGGTCTTCTACATGTGTGGACCAAACACACGTTAATTTGAGTATATGAGCGTTTCCGTTCAAATATTACTAACTGATGTCATTAGGATCTTCCGAATGTTCCGAATAAGGAATACCAATTCTCAAAAGACCGCGGGTCTCCACTCCTCCGAGCCCCTTTTCCCCACTAATTGTGTTACGGATGACTTCCCAAATATTTATATGATCCATAAAGGAAGTATAAGCTACACGCGCTGCAACATATACGGGATCAATTGCATGTATATTAACCCTTGAAGGCGAACTGGCAAAATTAGCTCCCGCTCTGATTAAAGATTCAAAATGCGATTGACAGGCTCCTGCAAAGATAACCATCTGGTCAAAATTCGGATACTTCTGCCTTATATTCCTAACCGACTCCACAAAAAAACGGGAGTGGCGATACGCTTCAAGCTCCTTTACAGTACCTTTAGCCTTTGAATAAGCATCATGTCCTGTAAGCACCACAATTTCCGGCTGGACTTTCTCTATAAGCCCCATGACCTGCTCCGGCATTTCTTTTTCATGCATATATTGACCATGCACTTGTATTCCCAGCTCTTCATAAAGAGCAATACATTTTTTCAGGAAAAGAGGGTCCCCATCTATATGAAGCACGCGGGGAGGAATTTGAAAATATTTAGCATCCTTCCCTGAAGCATAACCACTCTCAGCCTGGGAATCCCGTTTCTCTTTTAGAAGCCGATAATCCTGTTTAAAGAGTCTGTAAGAAAAAGCTTCCTGTTCATCTACTTCTATTTTTCTTCTGTGGTATTCGTCTCCACTCACTTTTTCTAAATCCTCAAGGGGCGCATCCGCTTCTAAGCGGATATGTTCTCCCATGAGTTTAACAAGTGGTTTATCACAATTTTTCACACGAAAAATGATATCATGCTGATACGACTTTCTTGTAACAAGATCTCCTTTTGTTATCATGGTTCACCCACCTCACAAAGAGCACTACATTAGTGTATGTGAGTTTGGCTTCCCTGTGTCATTTAGATGGATTCTGAATAAAAAACATTTGCTAATCGAGCAAACTCTTCCATTGTTAATGATTCTCCACGGCGTCCTGGATCAATATCTGCTCTTTGCAAACGGTGTCGAATTTCTTCCTTATCCATTTTACCTTTAAAATGACGGGCTAAGTTATTCATTAAAGTTTTTCGACGCTGGCCAAATGTTGCTCTGGCGATCTCAAAAAAGAAATTCTCATCGACCACTTCAACAGGAGGCTGGTCGCGCATTTTAAGGTGAAGCACAGAAGAATCAACATTAGGCTGCGGCATAAACACGGTCTTAGGTACGTTCATGGATACATGAGCTTCGGTATAATACTGTACCGCTATAGAAAGTGAACCATAGCTTTTTGTATTTGGTTCAGCGGCCATACGGTCGGCCACTTCTTTTTGAATCATCACCGTAATACTGTCTATCGGAAGTTGATCCATCAGCAGTTTCATTAAGATCGGAGTCGTAATGTAATAGGGAAGATTCGCTACGACGTGAATCTCCTGTCCTTCATGAAAGGTATTCTTAATAACACTTGTCACATCAGCTTCTAATATGTCCTGATTGATAATGTGTACATTATCGTAAGCGCTCAGCGTGTCTTCAAGAATAGGTAGCAGACGCTGGTCAATTTCAAAAGCAGCCACCCGATCGGCATGAATAGCCAGTTGTTCAGTCAGAGCCCCAATCCCTGGACCAATTTCAATGGCTCCTACAGAATGGTCAATCCCCGCATGCTCGATAATGTTTTTCAATATATTTACATCTATTAAGAAATTTTGACCCAGACTCTTCTTGAAAGAAAATCCATACGTTTCTAATATTTCCTTTGTACGCGTGGGTGTAGCGACTGCTTTATTATTCATTGCTTTCCTCCTCTATGATACGCTGCATCGCCTCTTCTAATTGCTCTGCAGTGATTTGAAACATATTTAATCGGCGCAGCAACTGTTTCCCGTTAGTTTTGCCAATATGAAGTTCAATTCCTAATTTTTCTCTCCGTTTTCTGGCAGAAGGCCCTCCAATCAGGCCATAATCAATTAAATCCTCTTTGGTAATGTAACCTTCGGAGAATTCCATTAGTTCATACACAGAGCCCAAAGCTTCCTTAATATCATCTACAGTGGCATGTTCAATTCCCACCCCTTTATCACGCTTGGCACGCGCCAAATGCTTAGGTAAAAAAGCATGCTTGCAGCCAGGTACGTACTGATCTACGATGTGTCGAATCCGCTCCCCTGGAAAATCAGGATCTGTAAAGATGATAACCCCTCGTTTAGCCTGAGCGTGGCTGATCTGTTCTAACACCTCTTCGTCAATAGCAGATCCATTCGTTTCAATGGTGTCGGCCTCCACAGCTTCACGAATTCTTGCGGTATCATCTTTTCCCTCCACTACAATCACTTCTTTTATTCTCAACTTTATTTCCTCCTGTTTATTCACCTCAATTAATCTTTTCATAGCATACCACGAGTGTATAACGGAAAAAAGCAGAGGAAGGATGCCTCTGCTTAGTCCAGAAATTTGACCTTAACTTGCTGACGGCCGAAGCTCAGTGCTTGTTCCTTATCTGGAACGAAAAGATCTATACATTTACCATTAATCGCACCACCGGTATCCCTGCTACAGCATACCCGTAATCTTTTATCCAGACACAGCTTCCCAAAGGAATCACATCTGGATTGCCGTTTAGATTTATGCCGGTAGCGGTTACTCCTGAGCAGCCTGTACATTGGGCAGTGTATGCCGTAGCATGCATATAAAGAGTCTCTTCTTTATTACTTTGACTATCCCTGGAGGCTGCCGTTACTTCTTCAGATGCTGAGCGATTCGAAGGTTTATGGAGATTTCCATTTGAACGGGGGCCTTACGTACGGATAGACTGGCTGTCCGTGTAGAACGATCAGCGTGCTCAGCATCCGACGCTTTTTAACTTTTCAAGCTTTTGTCCCAATAGCAACCACTTGATTCCGGTTTTTTTATGTAGTATTCAAAAAGGTGATTTAAAAGAGCCAACAAAAAAAGAAGCCAGCTTGGGTAGAGCTAGCTTCTTTATTATGCAATTTTTCATGAATAATTAACATAACAGTCATGTTACATTTCCAGTACAAATGAGAGTTGACTGTAACAATTGAACCTGTATTATGATTGAATACCAAAAAATTGAAGAGCGTTTGAGGTCGTCACTTCGCTCACCTCTTCAAAGGTGATTTCTTTTAACTCCGCTATTTGTTCGGCTACAAGTTTTACGTATGCCGGCTCATTGCGCTTGCCTCGATTGGGATGAGGGGCAAGGAATGGGCAATCCGTTTCTACCAGCATGTGCTTCAAGTCGATCGCTTTAGCCACTTCTTTCGGCAGCTTGGCATTTTTAAAAGTAACCGGGCCCCCTATAGAAATCATAAAGTTCATATCTATACATTCCTGGGCCGTCTCAACAGGACCGCTATAGCAATGCATGATTCCTCCTACTTCTGAAGCGTCTTCTTCTTTCAATATTTCCACGATATCATCCGTCGCTTCACGATTATGAATAATAATGGGCATCTTCACTTTCTTAGCCAAACGGATTTGTTTTCGAAAGACCTCTTTTTGAACGTCTGCTGGAGACTTGTCCCAATGGTAATCCAGCCCCATCTCTCCTATTGCCACAACCTTAGGATGAGAAGAGAGTTCTTCAATCCACTCAAGTTCCTTGTCTGATAAGTCAACGGCATCAACAGGGTGCCAGCCGACGGCCGCATAAATTTTCTCATGGCTTTCCGCAATTTCAATAGCTTTAGGGATCGTTTTATGATCAAAGCCAACGACCGTCATATACTCTACTCCCGCTTCATTAGCGCGTTGAATGGTAGCTTCCAAATCTTCCTCGAATTGATCCGCATTTAAGTGGACATGTGTATCAAAAAGCATAGTAATCCCCTTTCTTCTTCATTTGATAACAAAAAGGGAAAGCTTAGTCCCGCTCTCCCTTTCTGTCATTACGTCAGTTATTTCACTTTAGTGCCATTGCTTAACGTTTGATCAACGGAAGCTAAGGACAGGGTTCCCTGATCGTCTTCACCGGCTAGAATCATTCCTTGAGATAGTTCACCGCGAAGCTTTACAGGTTTCAAATTCGTGATGCAAATTACTTTTTTTCCAATGAGTTGTTCCGGAGAATAGTGTTCAGCGATACCGGAAATGACCTGGCGTTTTTCATAACCAAGATCCAGCTGAACCTTTAATAGCTTATCCGTTTTTTTCACTGGCTCTGCCTTAACGACTTCAGCTACACGGAAATCCAGCTTCATGAAATCATCGATTGTGACTTCATCTGTTTCCGGCTTCTCTTCCTGCTCTTCTTCCTTAGGAGCAGCAGGCTTTTTCATCATATCTTTAATAATCTGTGTCTCTTCTTCAGCATCCAGGCGTGGGAAAATTGGGTCTTCTTTTTGAACGGCTGTTCCCGCTTCAATCGCGCCAAATTCGCTAAGACTCTGCCACGTTTTCTGTGCTTCTTTTTTTACACCAAGCTGCGTGAAAATACGCTCAGGTGTGCGAGTTAAGAAAGGCTGAAGCATAACCGCAATCTGACGCAAGGACTCTGTGAGGTGGGCCATAACATTACCAAGACGATCTTTCTTACTTTCGTCTTTAGCCAGAATCCACGGCTGCGTCTCATCAATATATTTGTTCGTACGGCTGATAAACTTCCATAAGTCGGCCAGAGCTACTGAGAACTCCATGTTCTCAAGAGCGTTCTCTACATTATGGCGGGTTTCAAGCGCAAGCTTCTCCAGACTCTGATCATATTCGTCTTCACCAAGGGTAAGCTCTGGAATTTGACCATCAAAGTATTTACTAACCATAGCTACCGTGCGATTAAGTAGATTTCCAAGATCATTGGCCAGGTCATAGTTAGTTCGTTCTACGAATGCTTCCGGAGTGAAGACACCATCAGAACCAAATGGAACTTCACGAAGCAGGTAGTAACGAAGTGCATCGAGACCATAACGTTCACTTAGCTGGACAGGGTCTACCACATTCCCTTTAGATTTGGACATTTTTCCGTCTTTCATTAAAATCCAGCCGTGGGCAAAGACTTTTTTCGGAAGTGGAAGATCAAGAGCCATGAGCATGATAGGCCAGTAAATGGTGTGGAATCGGACGATTTCCTTTCCTACAAGCTGAACATCAGCTGGCCAGAATTTCTGATAGCGCGCATCGTCTTCTGTATCGAATCCTAGAGCCGAAATATAGTTACTTAACGCATCAATCCATACATAAATAACGTGTTTTGCGTTACCTGGAACCTCTACTCCCCAATCGAAAGTCGTCCGGGAAACTGCCAGATCTTCAAGGCCTGGCTTAATGAAGTTATTAATCATTTCATTTTTCCGGCTTTCTGGCTGTATGAATGAAGGATTGTTTTCATAGAATTCAAGCAATTGATCAACGTAATTACTCATTTTAAAGAAGTAGGATTCTTCTTTAACCTTTTCGACTGGACCGCCGCAATCTGGGCAGTGACCCTCATCAAGCTGACGTTCTGTGAAAAAGGATTCACAGGAAGTACAATACCAGCCTTCATATTCATCTAAATAGATATCGCCTTTCTTCATTAAGTAATCAAAGATTTTCGTAACGACTTCTTTATGACGATCTTGCGTGGTACGAATAAAATCATCGTAAGAAATGTCGAGTTTATCCCATAGATCATTAATGCCGCTGACAATTTCATCCACGTAAGCCTGGGGCTCTACCCCTTGTTCCTCTGCTTTACGCTGAATTTTCTGTCCATGCTCATCTGTACCGGTTAAATACATCACTTCATATCCTTGCAATCGTTTATATCGTGCCATAGCATCACCAGCTACAGTCGTGTAAGCATGTCCGATATGCAGATTACCGCTAGGGTAATAAATCGGCGTAGTAATGTAAAAGGTATTCTTTTCCTCAGGCATTATTTTCCCTCCTCTGAAATTCCAAGCTGTGTAAGCTTCTATTCATTCATAATGGCTATTGTAACATTTTATCGAGTTATCTACTTTATTTCCATTCCTAACATTAAAATATACCGAACGAATTGGATAACTGTCAAAAAAAAGTTAAGATTATACATTTCACATCTGTCATTACTTTGGTAAAATTAAGTGTAATCAAAAGATGGTTATTTCAACCATTTTTGGTAGAGTAGAGATTTTCTATTACTCGCACAGGCCTGCTCAGGTACTCTGTGACACCACCCAAAATACCCTTACCGGTATATGAAGTTGGAAATAAACATCGGTTATAAGTAATTGACACGTTTGGGAATGGTTGGTACTATAATGGCGAGACATATGTCGAAACATGACGAAATAACTTTTGATTGAGGGGAGACAGAAAAATGAAATCTACAGGTATCGTACGTAAAGTTGACGAGTTAGGTCGTGTGGTAATTCCGATCGAACTACGTCGTACATTAGGAATTAATGAGAAGGACGCTTTGGAAATTTATGTTGACGATGATCGCATCGTCCTTAAAAAGTACAAGCCTAACATGACTTGCCATGTTACGGGGGAAGTTTCTGATGAAAATATGAAACTAGCAAATGGCAATCTTGTGTTAAGTAAAGAAGGCGCACAAATTCTCTTGCAAGAACTGCAGCAAAATCTTAAATAGATAAATAAACAAAAAGTGACGACATTGGTTAATAAAGAGAAGAAAACAACTAGACATATGTTGTAATATATAATCCCTTACTGTTCACAGGCCTGGCAGTAAGGGATTTCTTTATTCATGCACATGGTAAGCCTGGTAGACTTCTCGTTTGGATAGTTTTCGATCCAAGGATGTTTGCTTAATCGCCTGCTTGCTCTTCATTTGCTCTTTTTCCATGTAGTGTTCCACATGGTCGATAACGGATAAGTGTGTCCACCAGAATGAATCCTCTTCTTCCTCTTCGAAGGATGCTCCTTCAACAATGATGCAGAATTCTCCCCTTATTTCCTCTTTCTCAGACCATTCAAGGAGCTCTTCCAAGTTTCCTCTTACAAATTCTTCATACCTTTTTGATAGTTCCCTCGCGATTGTCGCTTTCCGATTTCCCAATTGTTCATAGGTATGGGAAAGCATTTCTTTTAAGCGGTGCGGTGATTCATAAAAGATTAAAGTGGCTTGTAAAGGCTGCAGCTTTTCCAATTCTGCTAATCGGTCTTTTTTCTTACGTGGCAAAAAGCCACAAAAATAAAATTTTTCGGTAGAAATTCCAGAACCAGCTAGCGCAGGAAGGGCCGCATTTGCTCCGGGAAGCACGATTACAGGAATGTCCTCTTCCACGCACTCTCTCACCAAATCTGACCCTGGATCTGAGATTCCCGGCATACCGGCATCACTGACTACGGCGAGCTGTTCTCCGTTCCTCATGCGCTCGATCAGCTGAGGTCCGCGCGTTTGTTTATTATGTTCATGATAACTGATTAATGGAGTTTGAATATTAAAGTGATTCATTAATTTTTTTGTATTTCTTGTATCTTCTGCCGCAATTCCAGCAACCTCATTTAGAGTTGAGACAGCTCTATACGTCATATCTTCTAAATTACCTATAGGGGTAGGAACCACATATAAAGCTCCAGCTTCTGATCCATCTTTCTTATAGCTTTTCTGTATTTTCACCTTGGATCTCTCCTTCCAATGTTTCAGCAATCCATTGTTCTTTTTTTATACGAGATAATTGCTTAATTCGATATTCCTGCTGCAAAGCTTCTCGTTTAGTTTCGAATGCTTTTGTATATTCAAGTTTAAATGGACCCCGGCCGCGCGTGTACTTGGCGCCTTTTCCAACCTCATGCTTTTTTAAACGCGCTTCCAGATTATTCGTGTATCCTGTATAAAGCGATTGATCATTGCAGCGTAGAATATACACGATATGATTATTTCCCATACAGAATCTCCTTCAATTCAGAAGTGTATTCACCTTCGGAGGTAAGTGCATATAAAGGAGGCAGAATCTTAAGTCCTGGTTTGCCATCTCTGGTTCCTTCAATTAATAAAGTATTTGCTTCTTTTCCTTCCTTTGGATAAACAAGACGCATTCGTTTAGGCTCTAAGCGGTGTTTTCGAAATAGCTCTATAATCTCCACCATTCGCTCCGGGCGATGAACCATTGATACTTTACCTCCGGATTTAGCCAATCGGCTGCAAGCTTCTATGACCTCTTCAAGCGTGCAATAAATCTCATGACGGGCAATTGCCAAATGTTCATTTATATTTCGCTCGTCCATTTGAGGAGTAGGGAAATAAGGAGGATTACAGGTAACGAGGTCAAATTTACGATTGCCGTATCGGGCCGGCATATCTTTTAAATCGCCATGAATCATGTCGAGCTGTGTGTTGAGTTTATTTAACTCAATATTCCGGCATGCCATGTCATATAGTCTTTCCTGAATTTCCACACCGGTTATGGGTACGTCAGAACGGGTGGATAGAAATAAAGGAATGACGCCGTTCCCTGTACAAAGGTCAAGAATCTTTCCTCTTGTTTTAGGTACATATGTAAAATCAGCCAATAATACAGCATCGAGGGAAAAAGCAAATACCGTCGGACTTTGTATGATTCTCATATTTTGTTTTGCTAATAAAAAGTCAATTCGTTCGTCATCATATAGTTGTACCATCATGCTTGTTTCCTTTCTAACGTATGGAAGTTAATCAGATCTTCATTATCATAGATGTTCCTAATAAGCTTATCATGGACATTTTTTATTTAATATAAAGCTCAGTTGATTTACAGTGTTGAATTTTAAACAAAAGCTCCCATTACTTGAAGACTTGATTTCGAGATAAATGGGTCCGTTACTCTATGTGGAGGAGGGCTGGTGGGGAAATAACTCGCTTTCCTATGGGGGAACGGTGAGCTTCCTCGCTGGTTTCACTCCCTGTGGGATCTCACCTAGTCCCTTCTCCCATGGGAGTCTCATCATTTCCCCACCAACCCCACTATAATGTTGCAAACGGACCCTTTCAGAAGATGAAAGTTCTTCTCCTTAATCTGCATTAAATGCTTTTATAACAGGCTATTGTGCATCGTTATGCCCCGAAAATAGGTACAGAACCACCTGGTCTAATTCCTTACGAGTTAAAGTGGTTTCGAGCTTCTGATTTGGCCAGGTCCGGAGGGGGATGATGAAGACTCCTGCGGGATGAACATGATCGGTGAGACCCCGGAGAGCTTTAGCTCGAGGAGGCTCAGCAAATGCCCGCGGAAAGCGAATCATCCCCCGCAGGACCTTTCTTCTCATAAAAATATCTCGAAACTGAGTCTTACAGTAACCGGCCCTATACTTTAATAAACCTCTTATGAAATCAACAACTAGATTTAACAGATCTTAATATAAAGAGAGCCTTTCCTTGGAAGAGCAAGGAAAGGCTTGGACCTGGGATTATTTTTTCTTATTTAGAAAGGAGAGACAAAATAAGCAGTCTTCATCTCTCGGGCTTCCAAAGTGTAAATTACAAATGTGAAACCCCTCTTCATAAAGCCTGGCCAGGTTATCGTAACCTTCGCCTACAGCAGGACCGCGTTCCTGCTTTGTGCCTGAAGAGGCTTTTTGCTTTTCTGTTTCATGTTCTTTGTCTAAACGCTGCCGCAAGTGATGATTTTCAAGCGATAAATGTTGATTTTCTTCTAGTAGATAAGCGAGCTGTTTTTTCAGATCACCGAGCTGTTCATAAAGCTCTCCTATTTGAGATTCTAAATGGGATACATGTTCGAATATAGCTTTTTTATTCACGCTTGACTCCACCCTCTTATTCTGCGGCTTCGGTTTGGACGACTCCTTCATCAATTAATTCCTGCAAGGAGTACTCAAGAACACGTTCTTTTTCTCTAAATTCAATCTGGACCATGCGCTCCAGCATATTTAAACCAACGACTTTCCCTTTGCCAAAGGAAGTAGCAATGTTCTCGCCTAAATCGGGAAGCTCCTTCTTAGCAGCTTCATAATCGTCGTTTTCATACTTAAGGCAGCACATGAGCCTCCCGCACAATCCTGAAATTTTCGCCGGATTTAACGAGAGATTCTGGTCTTTCGCCATTTTTATGGATACAGGTTCAAAATCACCCAGAAATGTTGAACAGCATAGCATGCGTCCGCATGGACCGATACCACCCAGCATTTTGGCTTCATCCCGGACACCAATCTGGCGCAATTCTATCCGGGTTTTAAACACGGAAGCTAAGTCTTTAACCAGCGTTCGGAAATCAACTCGGCCGTCGGCTGTAAAATAAAAAATTACTTTATTACGATCAAACGTATATTCTACGTCCACAAGATTCATGTCCAATTTATGTTCACGGATTTTCGCTTCACAGACACGATAAGCCTCTGCAGCGTTGTCGTTGTTTTCATCCACCGTCACCTTATCCTTATCATCCGCAATACGAATGACTTTCTTAAGTGGTAAGACTACGTCTTCTTCATCTACGGATTTATTAGCAATGACAACTTTTCCGAATTCAATACCGCGCACGGTTTCGACAATAACATAATCCTCTGTGGTCATTTTTAACTGTCCAGGGTCAAAATAATAAATTTTTCCCGCCTGTTTAAATCGGACACCTACAACTTCGATCATCCGGATCATCACCTCTGTAGTTGAAGGGTAAGTTGTTCCATCACTAAATTAGGATGGACATTTTGATTTATCTTTCGCTTCGCCTCAAGGATATAGGACAAACACTGCGCTGCTGACTGCCTCGACCACCTCATGGCCGCCTGCTCTAATTTCTCCCGTTCCGTTGTAAAGACGATGGAATTTTCCCGGTCCAAATAATAGTTAATTACATCCTGGAACCAGAGCATTAAGACATCAAGACCGCGCTGTAGCTGTTGTCTCTCTTTAAAGTGAGGCATCCACTGATGGTTGATAAATAGAAGTCCTTCATTTGGTTTATTTTGAAGCACTTCAATTAATTGTATCACTAATTTTCGCACATTAGCAAACCAATCATCGTCATTAATCTCCATAGCTTCTGTTAAATTATTCGTTAAAGAAGCTAATATTTTCGCGTTTGATTGAGACACGCCTTCTTCTATAAGTTTACTCTCCACTCGTTCTGGATTGAGAGGCTGAAAAGCTAGAAGCTGACAACGTGATCGTATCGTGTCCAGCATCGTCTGGCCGCTTTCCGTAAGCAGCATAGCCGTTGTCTGCTGGCTCGGTTCTTCCAGAAACTTCAATAGACGGTTGGAAGCATTGGTTGTCATCCGATCGGCATCCACGATGATATAAACTTTTCGATTAGATTCCATACCGGTATAAGTGAATTCTTTCTGAAGATGAAGGATTTGCTCTTTTTTAATGGATTGGCCATCTGGTTCAATCCAATGAAGATCTGGATGATTTCCTGAATCTACTCTATTGCAATCCCGGCATGACTGACAGGGAGAAGCTCCTTCACGAAATTTACAGAAGATACTTTTAGCAAAAAGAATACTCATTTCCCTTTTACCGGTCCCGCGATTTCCCTGAAATAAATAGGCATGCGAAATACGGTCCTTATGAAAGCTGTTCATTAGCATCTGAGCAGCTAAAGGTTGAATTTCTTTCATTTCTGTCCATGTCTGCATATTGTTCGTCCGTCCTTACGTATATAAATTAATGAGCAGACCTTTAATCTCTCCAATAAGCCCCAGTAAGTCGATTGTTTTCTTCTCCTCATCCATTACAGCTTCCGTCAGCTCGGCTAATTTTTCATCTACTGACTCTACAAGAGTTAATTTCCTTGTTTGTCCATACTGATTCCAGCTGTGGGAGTGTTTTAAGTTCATTCCATAATTGACGGATTCTTTAACGAAATCCGTGATCAGTCTCTTATATTTAGCCAGGTCCCGAAAGGAACGAGACCTGGCTACACGCTCCCCTTGAGCATTTATACTTTTGATAAGCTGGTTTAGCTGAACTTCTTGAAGCTGCCTGGTCTGGGATTGAACAAGTTGATCAAATCTTGGTCTGCCTTGTGATTGTTGGGCCGCTTGCTTTTGGGCAGACTCCATTTGAGTTCGCATATCATGGGTGATTTTCATGTAAGGCGGCTCCTTTACGTTAAAACTGGAAAAAAGAATCGATAGGTAAAATAAAGACCGTAGCACCACCGACTTCTACTTTTACAGGCTTTGGTATATAGGAATCAGCATTGCCTCCCATTGGAGAAATTGGCGCCACCATTTGTTCACGCTGACTGCAGTTATTTCTTATGATTTCCAGAGCATCGTCCACTTCTCCGTCCTCACAACCAATCATAAATGTGGTATTTCCTTCTCTTAGGAAACCACCTGTCGTGGATAATTTAGTGGTTTTAAAATCGTTCTCTGCTAAGGCATCGGTCAAACGATTACTATCTTTGTCCTGGACAACCGCAATGATCATTTTCATTGGATCGAACCCTCCTGTTGGGTATTTTATATCATTATAACAAACGTTAATTATTCAGCTGAGGGAAGACGGGTGCGTAAAGCTTGATAAGCCGCTGTTTTCACCTTATCAAAAGACTGCCCAGCATTAATCACTTTAATACGATTCGGGTATTTGTCAGCCAATTGATGGTAAGCATCGTAAACCTTTTGATGAAAATCTATTTCCTCAAGGTCTAAACGATTCTGCTCTCTTCCTTTATTGGCTGCAATTCGGCTCAGTCCTTCACTCGGTTCTATATCAAAAAGAAGCGTAAGTTCAGGCATGCAATGTTCAATGGCAAAATCGTTTACTTTGTACACTTCATCCATGCCTAACCCTCGCGCATACCCTTGATAGGCTAAACTGGAATCAATGAAGCGGTCGCATAACACAATTTTCCCTTCCTGCAGCGCTGGCACTACTTTTTCTACTAAATGCTGTCTTCGTGCTGCTGCGTATAGAAGCGCCTCTGTACGAGCGTCCATGGCTGTGTGAGAAGTATCCAAAATCACGTGCCTGATCTTTTCAGCGATTTCAATTCCGCCCGGCTCCCTTGTTTCAAGTACCTGGTACCCTTCTTCGCTCAATTCTTTTCCAATGGCATGCAGCATGGAAGACTTTCCTGCTCCTTCTCCGCCTTCAAATGTTACAAATAATCCTTTCACGACAATTCTCCTTTAACCACTCGTACTCCTTCTCCAATTCTTTCATTTTGAAAACGGGCTCCTTGCCCCAGAAGCGACTGGATTTGTTTTCTATGATGGTTAGATATACGCTCCCCTTTCATAAGTAAAGGGATTCCCGGAGGATATGGAATGACATCTTCAGCTGATACGTAACCCACAGCTTTAGACCAGTCAGCCCATTCTGATAGACTGTCTTCTAAATCAGAGTAGCTTATATCTAAGGTTTGAATTTTAGGAAACGATGGTTGTTCTATTTTTATTGTAGCACGCTTTTCTTTGTTTTTTAATTGCGAATCTACATCATCCAGACGCTGCTTTAAGAGTTCCACATCCAAGTGAGGACTTAACCCGAACGTTATTAATACTTGATTGGAAGTAGCAAGTTCAGGATAAATGTTGAGATTCTCCAATACTCGAGCTATATCAAAACCGGTAAACCCCCTGGTTTCTAACGTCATCTTAAGAGGATCATCATAGACAGAAAGTGGCTTTACTTCCCACTGGCTGGTTGCTTTCTTAAAAATCTCTCTTACTTCATGAATAAAAGCCAGAGTAGATCGTAATTCGTCTTCCGTTTGCTGCGCTAAAAAATATCTGGCTAGGTCAAGACTTGCCATCAAAGGATAAGATGGACTGCTCGACTGCAGCAGTTTTAAATAATGCTTTAATTTAAAAACCGGGAAGCGATCTTTTTGGCAATGTAAATACGAACTCATGGTCATAGCTGGAGCCATTTTATGGGCAGATTGAACAACCGCATCGGCACCAGAGCGTAAAGCGGAAGTTGGAAAAGGATCTCCAAGCTGAAAATGGACCCCGTGCGCCTCATCGACCAGAACTGGAAGGTTATGTTCGTGAATGGTTTCCACGACTCGATTTAAATCATATGTACGCCCAAAATAATCCGGGTACGTTAAACATACAGCCTTCGCTTCAGGATACATGGTAATGGCATGTTGAACCGATTCTGCCGAAAGCTTACTATACCGCCCGGTTTCCACTTCAAATTCAGGCGAAATAAAAACAGGAGAAGCCCCTGCAAGTTCGATTCCATGTAACACTGATTGGTGACTATTTCTTTGCACAATAATAGTATCTCCACGTTTACATATAGCAAGAATCATCGCTATGTTTCCTGTTGTACTTCCGTTTACTAAAAAAAAGGACTCATCACTGCCGAAGTAACGGCTGGCTAAATCCTGCGCCTCGGTAATGACACCTTCAGGAGAGTGTAAATCATCCAGCCCATGAATTTCAGTGGCATCTATGGATAAAATAGAATTAAAACTCTCTTGACCTTTGTCCGGCCATACCTTTCCAAACTTATGACCTGGGACGTGAAAGGTAATAGGATCCTGCTTCATATGATGAATTAACGCATCGTAAAGCGGCGTTTGATTTTGATCGTGCACTCGTATTCACCTACTTTTTTAATCTCTCATCTTATCGTACAGAAAACCCGGGCGCGGAGCAATTCGATCATAAAAAAATCACCTCATTTAGAATGAGGTGATTCTCTCATAGCTACTATACTTTTCTTAAGAAAGAATCATAGACCGATGAGCTTTAGACATCTGATTCACAAAAAACTGGTATTTAGGGTCGTCGGTGGACGTCTCTATCATTTCTTTCTCACATGAAGCACAGATATAAACTCTTAATAAATAGATGCCGTCTTCCGTTTCTTTCGAACATATGCTGCAGCACTCTTTACGACTCATTCAAATCCCCTCCCTGCTTCCTTCTAATCTTTTAACCAGGTACTATATCTATTTCTAGTATCTCCGAATCTATCATTTATATACATCTATCGTAAAAAAAGATACAAAAAAACCTTAGAACTTATTCTAAGGTTAACTATTGACGTGGCGGCGTCCTACTCTCACGGGGATCGACCCGACTACCATCGGCGCTGAAGAGCTTAACTTCTGTGTTCGGCATGGGAACAGGTGTGACCTCTTCGCCTTCACCACCACATCATATACAGTTTGA
>NZ_JBQQCM010000017.1:0-53804 GCF_052246755.1 Halobacillus sp. B29 | reverse complement strand
ATCCGCTTGCTTCCCGCGCTCGACTTGCATGTATTAGGCACGCCGCCAGCGTTCGTCCTGAGCCAGGATCAAACTCTCCATAAAAGTTGAGATTGATTAGCTCTTTGCACACCGAATGTGCTTGTTTTAATTCCTTCTTTATAGAAAGAATATCTTGACGTACTGGTTGGTTCGTTCAGTTTTCAAAGATCAAATACTGCCTCACCGACAGTAATCAAATTCTAGCATAATGTGTTAGAAACTGTCAATGCATTTAATAGAATTTGTTGAATAAAGTTTTTGTTTTATTTTTGTAAAGTTGCTCTCAAATAAGCAACGTTAACTACTATACATTGCTACTAAAGAAAAGTCAACAGCTTCTCTTCATTTTTTTATAGTTCCTTAATCGAAAGGCTTAACTTAAAAGTTAAAACTCATAACCGCAGATGTTAAAAAGCACTCCTCTACAGAATATTGCATGCAGCAGGAGCACTTTTTTAAGATTTTATATAATAAATGGATTGCTGTCTTTTTTTCCGGATAATCTTCGCTGCTAGTTTTGCACCTCGTTTATCATCTGATACTACCAGAATTTTCTCAGGGCAGTCAAACCTCTCTTTTATAGTCCTGGATAAATAACTCAGAGGGATATTTTCTGCTCCAGGATAAGGGGAGCGGTAAGCTGAAATATAATCCCGTATATCAATTACACAAAGATCAGCGCCCGAAAGATTGGATTGGTTATAAGGTTTTAAAGCTGTTTTTTGATAAGCATTGTACAGGAACAAGCCTGCTATAATAACTATGGTCATATAGAATAAAGTCATGATTCTAACCCTTTCTAATTAAAAAACTAGTTCTCCCGTCCACTTTAGCATGCCGCCTTGCATATTTTTCACATGATGAAATCCTTTTTCTTTCATGAATTCAGCAGCGTTCATGCTCCGACTGCCTGAACGGCAAACAAGTATATACTCTTCCTCTTTCGAATATTGATCAATTTCATAAGGGATGTTCCCCAGAGGAATATGCTTGGCTGACGGAACCATACCTTGAGATACTTCCTCATTCTCTCTTACATCTATAATTGTCATCGGTTTATCTTGAGATATCATCGTATCTACTTCTTGAGGTGTAATTTCTTCAATTTGACTCATAACTTCTCCTCCTTCAAATCTGCTTACAAGATTTATTCTATTAAAAAAAACTTCAAAGTCAAGAGATTGAATTGACCACAGTTAAAACCTACAAAAGCCACCCCCAAAATAGTCTGGAGGCGGCTTTTGTATTCATTAATTCGCTACGATATTCACAAGTTTACCAGGAACGGCTATTACTTTTCGTACGGTTTTTCCTTCGAGCCACTGTTGGACATTTTCATTTTCTAACGCCTGCTTTTCTAAGTCCTCTGCAGAAGCCTCTTGATTAACCATCATTTTAGCCCTTACTTTACCCATTACCTGTACGACAATTTCGACTTCATCTTCTACAAGCTTTTCCTCATCGAATATTGGCCATTGCTGATACGTAATTGTTTCTGGATGTCCAAGCTTTTCCCATAACTCCTCTGCCAGATGAGGCGCTACCGGAGAAAGAAGCTTCACGAATCCTTCTACATATGATTTTGGAAGTTCTTCTACTTTATAACCTTCGTTAATGAATACCATCATTTGAGAGATACCGGTATTGAAACGAAGCGCTTCAAAATTTTCGGTAACTTTTTTAACCGTTTCGTGATACACCTTTTCAAGCTTATCCTCAGAAACGTCCTGCTTAATTGAATCGGATAGTTCACCGTCCACAACGAATAACCTAAACACACGATCAAGAAAACGACGTGCACCGTCAAGACCATTCGTAGACCATGCTACGGAGGCGTCTAATGGTCCCATAAACATTTCATAAAGTCTTAAAGTGTCCGCTCCATGGGTATGAACAATATCATCTGGATTCACTACGTTGCCTTTAGATTTGCTCATTTTTTCATTGTTTTCACCAAGGATCATCCCCTGATTGAAAAGTTTTTGGAAAGGTTCTTTAGTTGGTACTACACCTGCGTCGTAGAGAACTTTATGCCAGAAGCGAGCGTATAACAAATGAAGAACCGCATGCTCAGCGCCGCCAATATATACATCGACAGGAAGCCATTTTTTAAGCTTTTCATAATCGCCCAGCTCTTGTTCATTGTTCGCATCAATATACCTAAGGTAATACCAGCAACTGCCGGCCCATTGCGGCATGGTGTTCGTTTCACGCCGTCCCTTCATTCCTGTGTCCGGATCAACTACATTTACCCAGTCGTTAATATTGGCAAGTGGAGACTCGCCGGTACCGGACGGTTTGATTTCTGTCGTTTTAGGAAGCTCTACTGGTAATTCCGTCTCAGGAACCGGAGTAACGGAACCATCTTCCCAGTGAATAATTGGAATAGGTTCTCCCCAATAACGCTGCCTGCTGAACAACCAGTCACGCAACCGATAGGTGGTCTGTTTTTTACCTCGGCCGTTATTTTCCAGCCATTCAATCGATTTATCTATGGCTTCATCCTTGTCCAGTCCATTTAGAAAATCTGAGTTGATGTGTTTGCCATCACCTGTATAAGCTTCTTCATTCACATTACCGCCTTCAACAACCGGGACAATTGGCAAATCAAATTTCTGAGCGAACTCATAGTCCCGTTCATCGTGGGCAGGAACAGCCATTATCGCTCCGCTTCCGTAGCTCATTAAAACATAATCAGCTACCCAGATTGGAAGTTTCTCTCCATTAATAGGATTAATCGCATAGGAACCAGTGAATACTCCGGACTTGTCTTTAGCTAAATCCGTTCGCTCCAAATCACTTTTATTCAAAGCTTTTTCTACGTACGTTTGAACTGCATCCTGATGGTCAGGTGAAACGATTTTTTCAACGAGTGGATGTTCAGGAGCAAGCACAGCATAAGTAGCACCGAATAATGTATCCGGCCGGGTCGTAAATACATCAAACGTCCCTTTATCTCCTTCGATATGGAAGGTAACTTCGGCGCCTTCTGATTTTCCAATCCAATTGCGCTGCATATCCTTAATACTTTCAGGCCAATCTAGATCTTCCAGATCATCAAGCAGCCGGTCAGCATATGCCGTGATTTTCAACATCCATTGTTTCATCGGTCTGCGTTCAACGGGATGATCCCCTCGCTCACTTTTACCGTCAATTACTTCTTCATTAGCGAGTACCGTTCCTAAAGCAGGGCACCAGTTCACAGCAACTTCATCTATATAAGCTAATCCTTTTTCATACAATTTCAAAAAGATCCATTGCGTCCACTTGTAATAATCAGGATCAGTCGTGTTTACTTCCCGGTCCCAGTCATAGGAGAAACCAAGCTCCTGAATTTGGCGGCGGAAGGTCTGAATATTTTGAGCGGTGAATTCTTCAGGGTCATTACCCGTATCAAGAGCATACTGTTCAGCTGGAAGTCCAAAAGCATCCCAACCGATTGGGTGCAATACTTCATACCCTTGCATCCGCTTCATTCTTGAAAGGATATCTGTTGCTGTATATCCTTCAGGATGCCCTACGTGCAAGCCTGCTCCAGAAGGGTACGGGAACATATCCAAAGCATAAAATTTCTTCTTCTCTGACTCGCTATCCGTCTTGAACGTTTTTTGATCAAGCCAGTACTTCTGCCACTTCTTTTCTATTTTCTTATGATCAAAAGCCATTTCTTTTCCTCCTCATGTTCCTATCAAAATACAAAAAGCCCCTCATCCCTATATGGGACGAGAGGCTTGATTCCCGCGGTACCACCCAAATTAACGTTCTTTTAAACGTTCACTCGTGTATCGATAACGGCGATTCACCGGCAAAAAGCTACCATTAATGTTCACTTCTGCGACATCCAAGGCGAGTTCGTAATAATCAAGGACAGCTTCCACCAGCCGCTGCCTCTCTAAAAGCTTGATCTTTCACTACTACTCCTCTTCCACGTCATTAAGTTTATAATCGTATCTTAATGAAACCAAAACTCTTTGTCAAGTTTATCAAGCCTATGTTTATAGTAAGACGATATAAGGTAAACAAAACAGTAAGGAATCCTATAAGGAGGTCGTATCCATGAAGAATTTAGTCCGTAAAGCTGCGAATTATGCTAAGCGAAATCCACAAAAAACCAAGAGTTATGCGCGTAAAGCTGTAAATAAGCTTCAGAATCGCAGCAGTAAATCAAAAGTTAAATAATTCGGATTTATCATAAACTACATCTTCACAGATGTAGTTTTTTCTTTATACCTCTACTAAGCTCCCCGCTCTGCTCCAGCCCTGTTGATAGCCAGACAGGTACCACGTGATGTAAAGAATGAAACTTTACATACATGAAATAAATGTACGTATAACCCATCAATTAGCTCACCTTTATTGATTACTCTTGCCAAAATAGCCTATTTGATGGTCAGATGAATAAGAAATTATAACTCGTACGCCATTCATGCTACAATAATCCTTGCCTTAACCAAATGTAAAGGAGCTTTTAGAACCAATGACATTGCAGCCAATTCTGAACTACGCCCACTCTCTAATGGAAAACGTTATTAATGACGGAGACATAGCCATTGACGCTACTTGTGGCAACGGCCATGACACGTTATTTCTCACCAGTCTAGTAGGGGAAAAAGGATATGTTTATAGCTTCGATATTCAAGAGCAAGCTATTATCAAAACCAGGGAACGGTTAAAAAAACATCAAGCAGAAGAGCGGGTAACTCTAGTTCAGGACTCTCACGCACATTTAGCTAAGTACATCTCTCAGGTCCATCAATCACAAATTAAAGGAGCCATTTTTAACTTAGGCTATTTGCCAGGAAGTGATAAAACCGTTGTGACCACACCGAAGGAGACCCTTTCTTCCATAGAGCAGCTCCTTTCCTTCTTACAACAGGGCGGCATAATTGTTCTAGTAATTTATCATGGTCATGCGGGAGGAAAAGAAGAAAAAGATGCTTTAATGGAGTATGTTGCGTCATTGGATCAAAAGTCATTCAAGGTCCTGCAATACAGTTTCATTAATCAGAGAAATACGCCACCCTTTATTATAGCAATAGAAAAAACTTAGCCTGGCTCCTACAATGGACGGCCAGGCTTTAATTTATGATACATTTTTGTATTATAGTAAAAGAACTTCGCTTTACGTCCACTTACTTTAAGCAGATCTTTAACAAAGCTTTTCGCATTATCAAGCTTTCCGACTTTACGGTCAGCCAGATACATGCCGACCAGGCCTTCATGAATCATTTGGTGAAACGCTGTATCAGGAAGTTCTTGTACTTCTTCATGAGTTTGCCGGACAAAATACTCAAATCGATGCTTCATCTGTTCTTCATGAGCGTAATAAGAGCAAAAATTTAAATCTCCTTCTTCTTCGTCTTCTCTCTGGTCAATGTAGTAATCCAGCAGTATATGAAGCCCCTGCATAAATGGAAAGTAACTTCTTTCCACTTGTGCTGCAAGCGATTCATCCATACGGCCGTTAAGCATATAAGATACCAGACAGAAGATTCCTAAAGTAGAACCGGTGCAAGCTGAAAACTCATACCACTCTAAATGCGGCCACTCAGATTGATGATCTTTAAACCAACTTTTTAGACGTGGTATTCTTTCCTCTTCTATCACGTGTTTATGTACTTGCAAGTCGGTATATAATGATCCAAGTTTTAACGTGTGTTTCTGAACCATGGGATAATCTGATGAGTCCTTGAGTACATTCTGGCAGGTATGTACAAGGTCCCTTAAATAATTCCCATCATCCTTATCATCACGATAATGGTAATAATCTTTGATTTCATTTTCCGGAGTCAAAGCATCCGCCATGGATTGATGAAGCATGCGAAAATCGATTGGATCCATAGAAGTACTGCGGTCACACAAATTATCAAGATAGTCACTAATCGTCTGATAAGCCACAATAAAGCGAATCGACTCTTTCCATTGAGGACCAGCAAGCATGGAGTAAATAGAACCTCCTTCACAATGGAAGGTCTTATCTTCAATACTGGCTATCGCCTGGGTTCTCAATTCTTTGTTAGGAATCTTTTTAGCCCGCTCAACCCAATAATTCAATTCCTTATGAACTTCAGGAAAAACTTCCTTATAAACGCGAAACATTAAATGAACGGCATTTTGTGGTACTTGGGCTGTCACTACAACTCCTCCTTATCAGCTTGTTTCACTTGAAAGTGGATAAAATTCAGAGCAAAATTGTAGACGTCTTCCTGCTCAGGTTCATTAAAAATTTCATGATAGAACCCCGGCCATTCTTTATAGGTTTTCTCCTGACATCCGACTTTATGAAACCATTCTCTTGTTTTCTCAGGATCTACCATATGATCCTCACCTGCCTGCATGACTAATAAAGGCACATCCGGAAACTCTTCAACTTCTGAAAATGACTTCTTAATCGCTTTTCGGAATTCCTTATACCATCGAATAGATACCTTCTCTATTATAAGAGAATCCTGTTTATCTTTGGCAATAACCTCTGGATTACGGGTTACATACTCTGGTTTAAAAGGAGCTTTTACCAATACGGATGGCCAAACCTTATTTATTACATGAGTGACCGCTTCGAGAGACTTGCTAGCTCCGTTTAGTATTCCTGCAGCAGGCGACGAAAGAATCACTCCATTCACTGACGGTTTTAATTCCTGCATAACCCGCATCACAACCGTCCCGCCCATACTATGTCCCAGTAAAAATACAGGACGAGAAGAATCTGCTTTTTGCAGCCATTGACGCACAGTTTCTATGTAGGTTTCAAAATTCTTTATATGACCTTTCTTTCCTTCCGATAGTCCCTGGCCTGGCAGATCACCATAAATGACATTAAATCCACCTTTTTGAAAGCTTTCAGCCAATGAATGATAACGTCCGGCGTGTTCAAATGCTCCATGCACAATAATGATGGTAGCTAAATTTTGATTGGAGTTTAATCGTTTCACTTCTTCACGGCTCCTATCACTTTGCTATACTTAATATAACCATATTATAAGGGGGTTTAGTATGATTTGCGAATATAAAGGAAAAGAACCTCGGATCGATGAAACTGCTTATATTGCTGAAGATACTGTAATCACTGGGGATGTAACGATCGGAGCATACTCAAGTATTTGGTTTAAAACAGTCATTCGCGGAGATGTATCATCCGTACATATTGGCAGCAATGTGAACATTCAGGACCTTAGTCTACTTCATCAGAGTCCTGGTCTTCCATTGGTGATTGAAGATGGCGTTACGGTTGGACACCAGGTTACCCTTCACTCTCCACACATTAAGAAAAATGCTTTAATAGGCATGGGATCCTTAATACTTGACGGAGCTGAAATAGGAGAACAGGCTTTTATTGGCGCCGGCAGCCTTGTACCTCCGGGTAAGGTAATTCCTCCGAACACCCTTGCTTTCGGCAGGCCGGCTAAAGTCGTTCGTGATTTGACCGAAGATGATATCAAAGAAATGAATCGAATCCGAACCAGTTATGTAGAGAAAGGGCAATATTATAAAGGAGTCCAAGGTTAAACAATCTAATGATCAGCGTATCTATAGTTTTTATAGAAAAGGGAACTTCCTCTTTGAGAAAGTTCCCTTTTTGATATGCGTGAAGTTTTTTAACTAAAACGCTCTTTAAGCTCATCTGCCTTATCTGTTCTCTCCCAAGGAAATTCTACATCTGTGCGGCCAAAGTGACCATAGGCAGCCGTCTGCCTATAAATGGGTCTGCGCAAATCGAGCATTTTAATGATGCCTGCGGGACGGAGATCAAACAATTCTCTTACAGCTGCCACGAGGTCTTCTTCAGCTATCTTTCCTGTGTCAAAAGTATTAATGGAAATGGACACTGGCTGTGCTACCCCAATAGCATAGGCTAACTGTACTTCAACTGTATCAGCAAGACCTGCTGCCACAATATTTTTAGCTACATATCTGGCCGCATAGGCAGCAGAACGATCCACCTTAGTGGCATCTTTCCCACTGAATGCTCCGCCCCCATGACGCGCATAGCCGCCATAAGTATCTACAATGATTTTTCTGCCAGTTAATCCGGCGTCACCTTGAGGTCCTCCAATAACGAAGCGGCCTGTAGGGTTAATGAAGTATTTTGTACTGTCATCAATAAGATGAGAAGGGACAACCGGATCAATAACCTGTTCTTTTAAATCTTTTTTTATTTGTTCAAGTGTAATCTCTTCTGCATGCTGGGTTGATATAACAATCGTATCCACTCGAACAGGTTGATCATTAGCGTCGTATTCAATCGTTACTTGTGTTTTTCCATCAGGACGAAGATATTCCAATGTTCCGTTATTACGTACATCTGATAACCTTTTGGAAAGTTTATGAGCTAATGAAATCGGTAACGGCATCAATTCTTTGGTTTCATTATTAGCAAAACCAAACATGAGTCCCTGGTCTCCAGCTCCTATAGCTTCTATTTCATCATCACTCATTTGACCTTCTCTGGATTCATAGGCAACATCTACGCCGCCGGCAATGTCAGGAGACTGCTCATCAATGGCTGTCAATACAGCACATGTATCAGCGTCAAATCCAAATTTAGCTCTTGTATATCCAATTTCTTTAATGGTTTGACGAACAATGGCTGGAATATCAACATACGTATTGGTACTGATTTCTCCTGAAACAAGTACTAGTCCCGTTGTTACCGTTGTCTCACATGCAACTCTTGCATTTGGATCATTTTTTAAAATTTCATCTAAAATAGCATCAGAAATCTGGTCACAAATCTTGTCCGGATGACCTTCTGTAACAGATTCTGATGTGAATAACCGGCGATTGGCTGGCATTCTGAAAAACTCCTCCTTCTGTAAGTACAAAGTATTAGACGGAACTCTTTACCAGTATGTGTAGAAACTTTATCATAGTCTCAATCTATGTTCTTTTCTTATGGATGTCACAACCTAAGGTGCAAGCAATTTGGAATAGCAATCGGCATATCACTTAGTGTAGATATTGCCTTAAAAATAGAAAAAACCCTTCCTGATTCGAGGAAAGGGGGCTGCTTCCTTTCGCTCTTATCGTCCAAGGAGTATTCGTCCTTGCTTCAGGTTAGCACCATGTCATATTTCACATGACGGTTGCTGGGCTTCAAAGGGCCTGTCCCTCCACCTACTCTGGATAAGAGAGTTTCCGTTCTAAGATATCGTATCGAAAACGTACTTTAATGTCAATTAAAGCACTAATGCTATGAGGAACGCCCATTTACGGGCTTTTCTCCATCGTCTCAATAGCTGGTCTCCCCTTGTAATGGTCACCAGGAGTTTTTGGCAAAATAATAAACCTTCTGCCTATTCCTACATAGTATAATTCATATAACTTTTCACATTCTCATTCCTTTAAATTTTCTATATTAAAGGAGGAAATTTATCATCTCTAAACGAACTTGAAAATAAGCGGACGGATGATTATTAAGTTCACGTCGGTATTCAAATGAATATCTATGCTAAACGGTTCCCAGAATTCACCCGTTGCTGATCCATTTATGGAATGAGTGGATTAGGGGACAAAAAAACGAAAGATCTCTCCGTCCTCAACATTGTTGAATATCTAATACATTTCGTGCTTTTTCCAGATCATCCAGCTTGCAAAAAACAACTTTTAGATTTAACCTTACCATCACAAAAATTATTGAAAGCATTTTCATTATTAGTATGGATTAATAAAACGATTGTGTTATACTAATGTTCAGATTAACACATAGCTTGGAATAAAATTTTCTTATAAAGGCGGGTAGACACATATGAGTGCCATTAATCAAATGTCAGAATTGAATCTTTTATTAGCTCAAGACCATGTCCACCATCAATTATCGGTCCCTCAGCTAGTGGAAAGGGTCCTGGATCGCAATGAAGGAACATTGACAAATAAAGGTGCCATCCAGGCCACAACCGGTGCTTATACGGGAAGGTCTCCCAACGACAAATTCATTGTCAAGGACGACCAGTCTAACCAATTGGTCGACTGGGGCAAAGTAAATCAACCTATTGAAGACAAAGTCTTTGTAAACCTTTATCATAAAGTACTGGATCACTTGAAAAATCGCAATGATTTATTCGTTTTTAAAGGATACGCCGGGGCAGACGAAAAGTTCCGCCTTCCGATTCAGGTAATTAATGAATTTGCATGGCATAACTTGTTCGCCCACCAAATGTTTATTAGACCAGACGAAGATGAAGAGAAAAATCATGAGGCAGAATTCACGGTGATCTCTGCACCTACTTTTAAAGCGGACCCTGAAGTGGATGGAACCAATTCGGAAGCCTTTATTATGATTTCTTTTAAGCATCGCGTAGTACTCATTGGCGGAACGGAGTATGCAGGTGAAATAAAGAAATCTATTTTTTCAGTTATGAATTACTTATTGCCTCAAAAAGACGTGCTCCCTATGCATTGTTCTGCAAACATCGGAAAAGAGGGAGACGTAGCTCTGTTTTTTGGTTTATCCGGAACAGGCAAGACGACCTTGTCCGCTGATCCTCATCGAAAGTTAATCGGGGACGATGAACACGCATGGTCTAATTACGGCATCTTCAATATAGAGGGCGGTTGTTATGCAAAATGTATCAACTTATCTCAAGATAAAGAGCCCCAGATATTTAATGCGATTCACTTCGGTTCCGTTCTCGAAAATGTAGCTCTCGACAGCGGATCACACACCCCAGACTACGATGACGTAAGCCTGACAGAAAATACAAGAGCAGCTTACCCGATCCACCATATAGATAACATTGTAGAGCCTAGTATTGCGGGGCATCCACATGCCATCATCTTCCTTACTGCGGATGCTACAGGTGTACTGCCTCCCATCAGTAAATTAACCAGAGAGCAGGCGATGTATCATTTCCTGAGTGGTTACACGAGTAAGCTTGCGGGTACAGAGCGTGGAATCACTGAACCTCAAGCTACCTTCTCAGCCTGTTTCGGATCACCTTTTCTACCTTTGCCGCCTTCTACCTATGCTGAAATGCTTGGAGAAAAGATTGAACAGTTTAATGCGGATGTTTATTTAGTTAACACGGGATGGACAGGTGGCCGATACGGAAAAGGATCCCGAATGAAACTATCTTATACGCGTTCTATGATTCATGCAGCTCTAGAAGGAGAATTAAATTCTGTAGAGACCTATACTGATCCCTTCTTTGGACTCAACATTCCAATGCATTGCCCTGGTGTACCCGACGAAGTATTGATTCCTCGAAAAACATGGGATGACCCTGAAGAATATGATCGTAATGCACAAGAACTTGCAGATAAATTCCATGAAAATTTCAAGAAATTTTCATATGCTTCGGAAGAGATTAAGCAGGCAGGTCCATCTTATCACAGAAAACATTAAAAAAAGACGTCCGGGATCACTACCGGACGTCTTTTTTAATTCTTTTCATGATGTTCTTTAATTCTATGTAAGCATAAAGGAAGAACCTCATCTTTCATCATGAAACTAAAACGTTCGTTTGATTTCATATTTTTAGGAAGATGTTGAAAAATAACAGGACCATGCGTTTCAAAGTAATGCTCCTGCTTAGCTAAGAGGCCTATCGCAGCAAAGTACACATTTTTAATAACTGTGCCACCTTTACCCTCCACGTGATACTGACCTACGTATTGTAAGTCTTCAACATGACCTCCTGTTTCTTCCTTCACCTCACGAACAGCTGCCTCTTCTGCTGTTTCCCCTTCCTCTACCTTTCCGCCAGGAAACTCAAACCCTCTGTCTTTGTGCTGGGTAAGTAACCATTGGTTATTGTACCGGCAAATGACCCATACATGTTTAGGAGATTTAGAGAAAGGATGATCCTCAAAGGATAATCGAACTGAGTTTTGGTAAAAGTCGTTAAATGTCTTCACGCTAGATCAACTGCCTTTAATACTTGATGTGGGTACTTTCTTTATTCGAACAATCCTTCACCTTTCTAAATCGTACCATAAGGATTTATAAATACAAACTACTCCGAACCAAAACAATGGCTTCTTTTTTTATATCTCTTCCTTTTATGACGAACTAATAAACCCTAGAGGATTTTTTTGGAAATATTGAAACCTTGTATTTCTTATTACGTATAAAATATAAATACTTTTCTGAGAGGGAGGATATTTTTGAAAATGAAATTAGTTATGCTCATAAGTACGCTGACAGCTTTTATTTTGATCAGCGGCTGCGCGAGTTCAGAAGGAGCAAAGGTAGAGGAGATTTATACTAAAGCAGCTGAAGCCAGTAAGAGTCTTGAGAACTTTGCTATGAAGGTAGAATCCAAGCAAATTATTGATACTGGTATGGAAACAGGTAACGATAGCGGGAGCGAAGATTCCCTCGTGCCTGGCAGTATCCCTATTGTTACTACCATAGATTCTAAAATGCAGACGGATCCTATAGCTTTCCATCAGACGGTGGAAATGATGGGACAGACTATTGAACAGTACTACACGGAAGATGGTCTTTATATGACCATGCCCACAAAAGAGGGATGGTTTAAAGCACCAAAGCAAGTAGTAAAACAGCTGAACGCTATGGGTGCACAGCAGCAAAATCCGGCTTCCCAATTAGAGAATCTGAAGGACTATGTTGACGAATTTAAACTAGAAGAAGGGGAGTCCACCTATACGCTCTCCTTTCATTCAGAAGGCGAGAATGTGAAGAAACTCTTGAGTAATTCATTGAATGAGATGATGCCCAAAGAACAAGTGCCAGATGATCTAATGAAGAACATGACGGTAAATAAAGTAGATTATACGTTTGTAGTAAATAAAGAAACGTATTACCCATCGTCTGTTGATATGGAAATGGATTTTTCAATCAATCAAAACGGTGAGAACACCCATATGGTACAGACTTTCACTGGAGAATACAGTGATTTTAACGAAGTTGGGAACATTTCTGTTCCCGAGAAAGTTAAATCAAACGCTAAGGAAATTGAAGGAATGGAAAGTTTATTTCAGTCTTAAGTTTCTCAATGAACCGCTCCTATACAGGAGCGGTTTTTTTAATCTTCTAAAATTTTCATTTGCTCAATATGTTCTCGAGTCATCTCATCTCCAAGATCATGGATCATTCGAAAAGCCGATTTCATTTCTACGTCGTAATCATCATTGTCCTGATCTTGGTGGTAGGGCATGGCAGGAATGTGCGCCCGAAAAAATGAACGCATATCAGAGTTATACACTTCATCAAAAATTTCTCTGAGTTTAATGATTTCTTCTTCTGTGGCATATACAACAAAATCGTCATTATTGGCATCATGATTTAGGGAAATTTCTTGAGTGCCCATATTAATATAATACTTATTTCTATTCATGATCCGCCCTCCTCCGTTTTAGTTTGAACCACAGATTGGTTTCTTATGAATTATTTCAGGAGAAGGTTTTCATGATAAACCGAATATCTTGGACTTCTTAGTTACTCTCTCTAAGTATGATTCATCAACCTCTACGCCCATTCCAGGAAGCGAAGGAACTTCTATCTCACCATTTTCCATTTGAATACCAGGAGTGACGAGATCTTTCTGAAAATACCGGTCAGAACCGGATAAATCACCTGGAATACTAAAGTTAGGAAGAGAAGCCAATGCTAAATTGTGGGCTTTTGAAATACCTGATTCAATCATTCCCCCACACCAGACAGGGATGTTTTCCTGTGCGCAATAGTCATGGATCTTAATTGCTGCGCTCAGACCTCCCACCCGGCTGATCTTAATATTAATTACCTGACAGCTTCCTAGCTGAATAGCCTGCTTAGCATCATGAAAATTCATGACCGATTCATCCAGGCAGACAGGTGTTTTCAAGTGCTGTTGTAATTGCTGATGTAAGTAGAAATCCCCTGCTTGAAAGGGCTGTTCAATCATGATTAATCCATATTCATCAAGAGTCTGGAGGTAATCCATGTCTTTTTCCGTATAAGCACCATTGGCATCGATCATCAAAGGCAGATCAGGCGAAATCTGCTTAACCTGATCGATTATTTCCCGCTCCCTGCCTATATCCACCTTTAATTTGTAACGCTCATACCCTTTCTCTTCTAATGCTTTTATACCTTCTGCAGTGGAGTCACTCAAACTAATGACAGCTCCCGCCTTTACACGTTTTCTTGAACCGCCTATCATGTGGCTCAGACTTTGGCCGGTTTGTTTTCCATAAAGCTCCCAAAGCGCACCTTCGACTCCAGCTTTAGCCATTGGATGCCCTTGTATTCCAGATACCTGTTCTGGAAAATCAAACGGGTGCATAACCTTCTGAAAATCAATAGTTGGAACAATACAATCGGAAATAATATGCCACGCTGTCTGAATGGTTTCTGAGGTATAGAAAGGTTCAGCAAATGCCGTTACTTCTCCGTAACCCTTTCGTCCAGCCTGGTCCCCGGCCTCTACAATGATTAACGTTCTTTTTTTGATCAAGCCCTGGTGAGTGCGAAAAGGCGAACGTAATGGTAATTCAACTAAACGAAGACTTAAATAGTCAATGTTCATGATTCCTCTCCTTCTCCAATGCAGAAAACAGTTCTCGGCGCATCAGTTTATTAGAAGCATTTCTAGGTAGCTGTTGTATCTGGTGAAATTCTTTAGGCACTTTATATTTAGCTAAGCTTTTATAACAAAACTGGCTTAGGTTTTCTTGATTAATCCTTCCATTATCTACTACGAGAAAAGCGACCGGCACCTCTCCCCATTTATCATCTTTCATCCCAGTTACACCAGCCTCAATGACTCCAGGATAGCCTGTCAGCACACTTTCGATCTCAGCAGGATACACATTTTCGCCTCCTGAAATAATCATGTCTTTCACTCGATCAACCACATATAAAAAACCTTCACTGTCTTTATATCCGAGATCCCCCGTTCGGAAATAAGTTTCAGCTCTTGAAGGGTGGTTATAATAGCCCGAAGATACCATTGGACCTTTTACAATAATTTCACCAACTTCACCGGCGTTATTATTATCAATCCACAGCTGTGCCAAAGATAAGGGCTTTCCAGCGGAACCTATTTTTTGATTAGCTGATTCAGGCGAAAGTGTCGCTATTTGAGAAGACGTTTCCGTCATACCATAGGTTTGAAATACTGGGATACCTTTAGTTGCCGCTTGTTGAAGAAGTGGTTCTGGAACAGGACCTCCACCAAGCAGCATACACCTGAAATGCTCTGGATAAATCCCTTCTTGTAAGTTGTTCATCAACCGCTGCATCATAACCGTTACCACTGAAATATGAGTCACGCCACGTTCCATAATGGATTCATTGATTACTCTTTCGTCAAAGTTATTCACTAAATGAACCGTCATGCCATAGATCACACTTTTCATAAGCACAGAAAATCCACTCACATGAAACATGGGCAAACATAAGAGCCATTTATCTTTGCTGCCAGTTCCCAGATTTAAAGCAGAAGCAATGGCGCTGTACCAGTGGTTTCCATAAGTTTGCATGACAGCTTTGGGGCGACCTGTAGTTCCAGAAGTGTACATCATTGTGAAAACTTGATCTAAGTCAATTTCTTTACTGAAATGGGTTCTATCCGTGACTGCCTTCCTGGCCACTTTATCCATTCTAAACGCAGGGATCACAGGTGCCTCCGCTTCCTCTAGTACTTCCAAAGCTTTTACTTCGGTCTGTTTTCCAGTTATTAAACAATTAACTTGAGCATCATTTAATTGATAAACAAGTTCGTTCGGAGTAAGTCGTATATTTAATAATACAATGGTGGCTCCCACATAACTTAATGCATGAATGTAAATGGGAAATTCGCTGCTATTCTCCGCTAAAAGGGCTACGTGATCTCCAGGTTTAATACCTTTTTCCAGTAGAGATTCTGCCATTTTCAAGCTTTCTCTTCGTAACTCATTAAAATTCATAACCGTTCCTTCTGGAGTTTCAAGCGCAATATGATCTGGATTTAGTTCGTTTTGTTTATCTAACCAGTGCGGAATTTTTTCCCCCATGACCATCTCTCCTTTTGTACTTGAATTCAAAAAAGGGCACCCCCTTTTTGAATGGGATGCCCCTTACGATTAAAGCCTATTCACATACATCTATTCACGGATCAAGGGAAACGAGGAAACTTATCAAATTCAGGTTTCCTTTTCTCCTTAAAGGCATCCCGACCTTCTTTTGCTTCTTCCGTCTGATAGTACAACAATGTAGCGTCTCCACCCATTTGCTGTAAACCAGCTAATCCATCTGTATCTGCGTTGAAAGAAGCTTTCAGGAAACGAAGAGCAGTTGGGGATTTTTCGAGCATCTCTTTACCCCATTGAACCGTTTCCGCTTCCAGATCTTCTACAGGTACTACTGTATTAACGAGTCCCATATCTTCCGCTTCTTTGGCACTGTATTGACGGCACAGATACCATATTTCACGGGCTTTCTTATGACCTACAATACGAGCCAGCAGACCCGCACCGTAGCCAGCATCAAAGCTCCCCACTTTAGGACCTGTCTGACCAAATACAGCATTTTCTGCAGCAATGGTTAAGTCACATACAATATGTAATACGTGCCCGCCGCCAATTGCATATCCAGATACCATAGCCACTACAGGTTTTGGAATAACGCGTATTAAACGCTGCAAGTCCAGTACATTTAAGCGCGGAATATGGTCATCGCCAATGTAACCGCCGTGACCTCTTACTTTCTGATCGCCTCCAGCGCAAAAAGCCTCATCTCCAGCTCCAGCCAGGACAATCACACCAATCTTGGAATCATCGCGAGCATAAGCAAAAGCATCGATTAATTCGTGTACCGTCTGCGGCCTGAAAGCATTCCTTACCTCTGGACGATTAATCGTTATTTTGGCTATCCCTTCAAATGTATCGTACAGAATATCTTCGTATTCGCGTTCGCGAACCCAATCAAAAGCCATATTGACTTCCTCCTTCAACATTTAATATGAAACTGAAAAGCACATAACGCTTACATACATGGTTAATTATATCATGAACTTCTCTACAATTTTAGCAAAAACTCGTGGTTTTTCGAGATGAACCGTATGACCGGCCCCTGCCACCTCTACCCAGCGAACGTTAAATAACCGCTGCTCCATGTGCTGATTAATCGAACGAAATTTTTCATCTTCTTCCCCTGTAACAAGCAGCACATTTGCCCTTACCTCCTCAAGCTTCTCCCACCAGGAGGGCTGAGAGCCTGTACCCATTCCTTCCAGGGATTCTGCCAAACCTTCAACGGAGTGACTTGTACGTTCTTCTCTTAAGGCCTTTCTACGTTGTTCAGGAAGCTTATTAAGAGTTTCAAATAGCGGAAGAGATTCCCAGTACTTCACAAAACTTTTTATACCTTCCCGATATAATAAACCGGCCAATCGCTGATCTTTTGAGCGTCGTTCACTTCTTTCTAATTCTGAAGGCAGTCCCGGAGAAGCACTTTCCAGAATTAAACGATTGACTCTTTTAGGATAAAGTAAAGTAAAAGATAATGCGGTTCTTCCTCCAAGCGAATAGCCCAGGATATTTATTTCCTCAACGCCAAGTTTATCTAAAATCACGGCGAGATCTAAACAGAACTTCTCCATGGATACGGTTCCGATCGGACCCGTTCTCGCATGACCGGGAAGCTCTATTTTTATAAGGCGGCATTCGTTATTCATATAATGTAAAAAATCATCAAATGTATGTGTACTTCCTGTAAAACCGTGCAGCAACAACCAGACAGGCCCACTACCGGTATCCTCTATCCAGTAGTTACGTTCTTCAGCCTTGATCAACATTCATCTTCGCTCCAAGTAGTAATGGATTCCTCAATGCTCTGCCATTTAGCTTTATGAAAGGCCACGTGATCTTCACGATTCGTAATTACTTCCACCACGAAAAGACCTTCGGATCCATAGCTTTCAGCTAAAGCGTTTTTATATTCGACCCAATTTTCCGCCTTCCTGTGAACGCCTCCGTACATCTCCACTATTTTAGAAAAATCCAAATCCAGCGGTGTACCGAACAACTCTTCAAAATGGTCAGGATGATTCACTTGTGGGAGGTAAGAGAAAATGCCGCCCCCATTATTGTTAATCACTACAATAGTCAGGGGGAGCCCTTTATGCTTAGCGATTAACATACCATTGAAGTCATGATAAAAAGACAAGTCGCCCAATAACAAGGTTGTCCTGCGCCCTGAAACAGACGAGCCCAGGGCAGCAGATAGAACCCCGTCAATCCCATTAGCACCACGATTAGCAAGTACTTTAACTGATTTAGGAGTAGACATAAAGAAACTATCCACGTCCCTTATCGGCATGCTGTTTCCAACAAATAGATTGGAGTTATCAGGAAGAGCTTCTGACAAATATACAACGGCATGTCCTTCATTCATCTGGTCTTCGGGCTCGCTCAACATTTGATTTTTAGCTGTACTGTTTAACTTATGCCATAGTTCCAGCCAATCCGTTTCATAGCTTCCTTCTTTAAAGAAGCTGGATAATCTACTACAAAGAATCGCCGGATCGCTCCAAATAAACTGAGCGGTGATCCCTGCAGGTTCGCGATAACTTTTGTACGTATCCACTATGAAATGGTCCGCGTGAGTTTCAATTTTTTTCACCCATTTTAAATAAGCTTTCGAGACAGGCATTGCACCAAAGCGAAGAATATAATCTGGTTCGATTAACTCTTGAATGCGTTCAGACTTTAATAAAGCATCATAATTCTCTATGATGTTCCTCTTATCATGTGCCCCTGCTCTTAATTGAGATATCGGATCTGCCAGTATTGGAACTCCCAGTCTAGCAGCGAGCATTGTTACATAGGGAGCGAGTTCTTCGTCTGCTTGCGGACCGACCACGATGACGCCCCGTTCATAACGATTCAGTCTTTGAAACAGTTCTTCAAGCACTTCTTCCTGAAGGCCCGGTTTTCCTGAAAAAGCACGAGGAATAGGCTTGACTCCTTCCCTCCAAAGTCCATTCAAACTAAAATCAGGTATCAGCGGTTCGCGGAATGGAAGGTTCAAATGAACGGGTCCAGGATGATTACCTACAGCTTCTTCTACTGCTCTTGCGGCCTGACGTCTGGCATACATATGCAGCCCTTCCCCGGGCACGGCTAAGTCCTGATACCACCTGACGTAGCTTCCAAACATATCTGTCTGATCGATAGCCTGAGGGGCCCCTGTATCCCTGAGTTCATGGGGACGATCTGCTGTTAAAACCAATAGTGGAACCCGGCTGTAATAAGCTTCTACAATCGCAGGGTAGTAATTAGCCGCAGCTGTCCCTGAGGTACAGACTAAAGCTACTGGTTTATGTTGTTCTTTAGCAATCCCTAACGCAAAAAAAGCCGCAGAGCGTTCATCAAGATGAACCCACTGGTTCATCTCGGAATGCTCTGCAAGGGTCATAGCTAAAGGAGTTGACCTCGATCCGGGCGATATAACTACGTGCTCGACTCCCGAAAAGACGAGCTGGTCAACAAAGTGTGTCACATATTTGGTTAATGACTCCACATGTTCCATTAACATCCTCCTAAAACTGAGAGCATTGGTTTTAATTTTACATCCGTTTCCTCATACTCCGCCTCTGGATCTGAATCCTCTACAACACCGCATCCTGCGAATAAGGAAGCTTTATCAGATTTTATTAAGGCTGAACGTATAGCAACGGCGAACTCCCCGTTATTATGCATGTCAAACCATCCAATTGGTCCTGCATACCATCCTCTGTTTAACTTTTCATTGGTTCGTATATAGTCGACCGATTTTTTCTGCGGCATGCCGCCAAGAGCTGGAGTGGGATGAAGCCTTTCAATAACGTCGAGCAGAGTGTATCCTTTCTCGAGTACTGCCGTTACCGGAGTATAGAGATGCTGAAGATTTTTCAAAGGATATAATACAGGTGCTTCCGGGATCTGAACGTTATAGCAACACGCTTCTACTGCATTTCGAATCATTTCTACAACAAATTGATGCTCCTGCCTGTTTTTCGGATCATATAAAAGTTCTTCCCCCAGCTGCTCATCCTCTTCTTTTGTTCTGCCGCGGCGGATCGTTCCGGCTAAGCAGGTGGAAACAAGCTGCTGGTTATCAAGTTTGGCCAGCCGCTCTGGTGTAGCTCCAACAAAATATACTCCTTCACTTTCAAAAGCAAAAATATAGCTATTAGGCTGTGTAGAAGCTAAGGCTTCAATCACTGCTGCGAGCTGGACAGGTTCATTGAACGTAATCCGTAATTCCCTGGCAAGAACCACCTTATCTAAAAGACCTTTCTTGATATCTTCTGTTGCCTGCTCAATCGATTTCTTCCACCCAGATGGGTCAATCTCCTCTGAGTCTGTTCTCACCGGCAGTTCAAATGAATGATGACCAGATTTCAGTAAGACTTCTCGATGGTCGGATAATTGCGTAATAATCTGTTGCTTGTGGTCTTCTGGAAAAATAAGAACATTCGTTGTCAGATAGGATTTAGAACCTTTATTGGTCAACAAAAAAGCAGGGATGGTCATTTGACTGTCAGGAAAAGATTCCCAGGGAACCTGCTCTTTCTGTTTGGAATCAAAACTAAAACCTCCGAGCGCAACGATGCCCGTCCCCTTTTCATTAAATTCATCATAGATCGATGCGCTTTGCTGGATATTGTCCCACATGACCTGTATTTCATTAAAACGATTTTCTTTTCCAGCATACATTTTATGGGCCGAGCCGACAGCTACCATTGTAAAATCTTCTTCTGCACTTCGCCAAAACAGACAATGGTTGTTTATCGAAGTTCCAGCATCCAGAAATTGAAATGGATCTGAAGGCTCTATTTGATCTACCACACTAATCAATTGTGGTTCTTTTTTTTCTTGAGCCTGATTTACGGCTTTTTCAATTATTTCATTTATTTGAGGTGCTTGAGTATGAAGCATCAAAATTCCTCCCATTCCTTAAGGGACGTCATAAAACCTATTAAAATGGCTTAAAAACCATTTATTAAGATTCAATAAAGCTTAATCTACCTCTATTTTATTCTCTTTTTTCCCTTGACTCAAGAATTGTCCACCCAATCTTACAGTTTGTTACATGTATTGACACTCAAGAAGTGTTTATCTAAACTTAATTTGTTATGATATGACTAGTTTAAGTACAAGGGAGAGGACATCTATGAGCTCTGTTCCAAATCAAAACATGAAAGCTTCCTTGAATGAACGTGAGGGTTTCCAGGTATGGTGGAGGCTGTTAAGACCTCATACTTTGACGGCTGCTTTTGTTCCCGTATTTGTCGGAACGATGCTTGCTGCAATGGAACAGCCGATTAACTTTGGGTTGTTTACAGCAATGTTATTAGCTTCTATCCTCATTCAAGCTGCAACAAACATGTTTAATGAATATTACGACTATGTAAGAGGATTGGACAACGAGAATTCCGTTGGCATTGGCGGAACAATTGTAAGAGATGGTATTAACCCAAGTGTGGTACGTTCCCTCGCCATTGGTTTTTTTGTAATGGCTGCTTTGTTAGGCGTCTATATTTGCATCGCCTCGAGCTGGTGGATCGCTGTCATAGGACTGATTTCCATGCTTTTTGGATACCTGTACACAGGCGGTCCTTACCCCATTGCCTACACTCCATTCGGCGAATTGACAGCTGGTTTTTTTATGGGAACGATTATTGTAGGGATTAGTTATTATATCCAGCGTTTAACGATTTCATGGGAAGTTATTCTTGTCTCTATTCCTGTCGCTATATTTGTTGGAGCTATCCTGCTTGCTAACAACATTCGTGACAGAGTGGGCGATGCCGGGAATGGCAGGAAAACATTAGCTATATTATTTGGTCATCAAGGATCTATTCGTTTTTTGACTGCCCTATTCCTAATTGCGTATGGACTGACGATCGTACTGATTATCTTTAATATTTTACCCTATTGGTCGTTTATTACCTTATTCAGTTTAACGAAAGGTTATCAGGCTATTCAAGGATTTAAAGGAAAATCTCAGCCGCTTGAAATGATGCCTGCTATGGTAGCCACTGCAAAAACAAACACTATGTACGGAGTTCTTTTGGGTCTTTCTTTGCTATTGGAGATTTCAATTCCTCTGGGATAACTAAACGGGATGGCTTCCAGCCATCCTTTTTCTATAGGTTTGACTCCTGAGGCAACGGGAAATATGAGGTAAAGGATGGATATCTAATGGAAAAATTAATAAAAAACACTCTTATGGAAACCTTAGGAATGGAAATTGAACATGCGGAAGCTCATTATGTTCAAATCCGCATGCCTGTGGATCACCGTACTCATCAGCCTATGGGCTTTCTACACGGCGGTGCAAGCGTAGCCTTAGCTGAAAGTGCCGCCAGTATAGGCGCTTACTTAAATGTGGATGAAAAAGAGCAGCAGATTTTCGGTATCGAAATTAATGCGAACCATATTAAAAGTATTCGCGAAGGATATGTGATCGGGAAAGCAGCGCCTATTCATATTGGGCGAAATACAATGGTCTGGGAAGTTAAGATCCTGAATGAAGCAGAAGAAACGATTTCGATATCCAGGTGTACCATTGGAGTAGTACCAGTAAAAAATAATTAAAAGGGGTCGATTTTACATGCTAACGGAAAAACAAAAAGAATCTTTTAAACAGCAGCTTTTAGAAATGAAAAAAGAAGCGGAAGAAGAGCTTGAGGAGTATAAAGATGATCGATTGAAAAACGACTACGAAAATGATGATACTGGAGAAATTTCGAGCGTTGCCGATCACCCGGGGAACTTGGGAACTGATCAGTTCGAACGAGAAAAAGAACAGACTTTTTACGAAAAATCCCGTGAGAAATTAATGGAAGTAAACGATGCTCTGCAACGAATGGAAGAAGATCGGTATGGATTAAGTGAGAAGTCAGGGGAGCCGATACCTTTAGAACGTTTAGAAGCTATGCCGACAGCCCGCTATCGAGTGGATGAAATGGAAGATGAATAATATTGAATAATAAAAAGCTGTCCAGCTTAACTGGACAGCTTTTTACTATTCACGCGGCTTTGGAAGATCGAACGCTCTTCTGCTCAATCCACGGCTTTAACTTAATGAATAAAGGAACAAACAAAGCCCCGATAATTATTCCTTTAATCGCATTAAATGGAAGAATCCCCGCTAAAATAGTAATCCATTTAACATTAGCACTCATTGTTTCCCATCCCATAAACCAACTGTATGCAGGTAGAATGAGAAAGTAGTTAAGTACACTCATTCCCGCCGCCATGATAATAGAACTCGCCACCATGCCGGATACTAATGATTTTGTGGATTTGAACTTGTGATAGATCATGGCTGCCGGGACCACAAACAGGACACCTGCCGCAAAATTAGCTACTACCCCTACTGGATCAGCAGCTCCTGTATAGATGAGGTAAAGTGTATTCTTTAACCCTTCTACGATGACTCCGGCTAATGGAGTAAAAAGAATAGCAGCAATCAGTGCAGGGATCTCACTGAAGTCAACTTTTAAATATTGAGGAAGTATAGGCAGTGGAAAATTCAGCAGCATTAAAACCATAGAAATACTTCCCATTAGAGCTAATATAATTAATTTAAGCAAATTTGACGATTGACCTGTATAAGGGTTCATCATCGATCTCCTCCTTCATCTTTTTCATCGATTCACATCCCAGATGAAGGTGAACGTGCTCCCTATGTCCATAATAAAAACCCTAAAGCATACATAAAGGGGCTTTAGGGTGGATTAATTGTCCATAGGAAACAGTAGGTAGAATTAGATATACTTCTACCTGCTTCGCTCGACATCTTCTCCCATCCAGACTGTAACTGTCGGTCCCGGAGTTGCACCAGGTCCACCGTTTAGCATGATGCCAAACGGGTCACGGACTGAAAGCGTATATACGCTCATCACCGTCGGTCGGGAATTGCACCCTGCCCCGAAGATGGAATCGATATGTTATTGTATGTTTATTCTATACAAAACCCTATGAAATCGCAACTCCTAAGTTTCAAATCGGATCTCTTTTGGTTTGATTAGGATTAATTTTGATCGTTGTTGACGAGTTTCGTCAACAATTCGTCAACAACATAAGCCATAATCAAATCCGTTACGATGTTTGATCTCTACTGGTAGGTCGTCGCTCTTAGTCGTTGTAGAGCAAACTCGATTTCTTCCAGCTTCTGTTCATCAAGATCGGCTTTCTCCACATGCTCCGGCAACATTAATAATGTCCGCTTTATAGCACCCCTGATCTCTAGGACCATTACTCACCAGTAGAGTTCGTGTAATAAAAAATGTTCATGCTCCACCGACATTAGGGCTTCCTGAAGCATTTCACTGCACAAAAATAACCGTAACAACATCCTCATTGCAGAAGTCAACATGACATTTCATTAAGTATTCCGATACTCCACTCTAACGCTTAGTTCTATATATTCCAAACAGTACCATATCCTCAAAATAATTTCTCAAAAAAAAACGCTATTACAATTTTGTAATAGCATCTCAAATGTTAACGAGATTTAATTAAATCATTAGTACAGAGCTGCTCTTCAACACTAGAGATTTTTTAAGTTACTGACTATTGATATCTAGTTATCACAAGATGCGCGGAAACTGGACGCGTTCCTCCTGCCAATGGTGTGATTGTTAATGCAGTTGCGTTTCCTGCTGGATTTCGCACCGTTAACGTTGAATTTATTACAGTTGTTTCCACGAGCGCCAATCCAATAATTTGAGACGTTCCCGTAGCTCGCCCCACTACTGTGTACGCTAAGTCTGCTCCATTTAGAGTCAGTATAAGCTGCCCCGGCTCCGTTACACTTACCTGAAACAGCACCTGATAGATCCCAATGTCTGCTAAATTAAATTCAGAATCATTATCTCGGGTTATTCCTGTACCAGGACTACTAGGACCATCCTGAGGAAAGCTTACATCAGTACCTACAGCTACCGTATCAGCATTATCCGGCGGCATAAGAGCAAAGAAATCAGCGAAATCCAACACCCCACCTGCAGGACCTTGAGGGCCCGTAGCCCCTGTTTCACCCTGAGGTCCCGTTGACCCTTCAGCACCTGCTGGACCCGCTGGACCTTCTGGACCCGGAGGACAGTCACATTTAGTTGATTTCCGATGATAAATAGGACAAAAACCACAGTATTTTTTTACCTTCAAATTCATCACCTCCACTACATATACCCCAGAATATGCAATAGTAATAAATCTGACTGGACTTTTCACGATTGACTACAATCTAAATAAAGCGCAATAATATAGGAACCTTAGGTGCTTTTTTCGATAAGCCACTGAGAGATGATAACCCAATGGGCATGAATTTAGATATTATTGTACTAATGGACATCGTCAAATAAAGCTTTAATCAAATCTTCTAGAGTTTCAAATGTTTCTCCACAAATAAACTCTGTCTTAATCCCCTTATACGTAGCTTATGCTCCAGCGGTATCATTAGGGCAGCCCTTTTTTATGCCCAATGTTTTGCAGTATTCTGTAAAACATTCCTTCCATAACTCCTCTTTATCCAGTATCTCATTTTCGGAATATTGCGGGTACTAATACAAGTGAGGCTTCCCTCTCAGAATGTGGCAGTACATACGCCATACCTTTAGGTGCAAAATTGTTATTAAAGAAAGTATAAGCCTCAGTTTGATTAAAATCTCCTTCAATTACGAGTTGGGAGATATGTTTGAAATCTCTCAAGAGGCTTATGAAGAGTTGAGAAAGGAATTAAGGATGAAAGGTTATGATCTAAGGCATTAAATGATTTGAAAAACCTACAAATCAACTAAGCATATTTCCATTTTGGACCATTGAAACTGAGGATGAAATGTCCATTTTCAAAAATATTCTACATAGTATAATTTATCTAAACCTATATAGGAGATTAGTTCTTTGTAGATTTTGAGAGGTGGATAATGTCCGATAAGAAGCGATTTGAAGAGCAAATCGAAGAAACGAGAGAAAAGATGTATTGCGCTTATATGAATAATGTAGATTTTCTAGATGTTTTAATTATTTCTCAACAACTGGATTGCCTACTAAACAAATTGGAAAAGCTGCGCAAAGAAAAACCCTCACTCTGGGAAAGTGAGGGAAACCAACATTAAGCCCCCAATCTTAGAGCGAGGTACAGGCCGTGACGGTTTAATAAGTATTAGAAAACCAAACCTTTTTTTCCGTTTTATACCAACCAATTAAAAACAAAAATTCTACATAAAAAAAAACTTTTTTCACCAACATTTTTGTTACTGTTATTTCTATTTTTAATAAACCACGCCCTATCTTTAATTGAAGATAAGGCGTAGATAGCTTAAATATTTTAAAAACCATTTTTAATTTAAGTTACTTTAGCAAGTCATATAATCTCATTAACACAAGTGCAAAGTCTCCACGCTTCAAGCTATCATTAGGACCAAAATTACCATTAGGATAACCTTCAAGCAAACCGAGATCCTTAGCTCTTTTAATGGCTGTTGCCGAGTATAGATCATTAGGTACATCGTTAAATCCTGTACCCCCAGGAACGGGTGCTGGAACGTAAGCTACGTTAAAATATTCACAGATCCCCTTCGCGTGTTCAACGGCTACTTCCATTTGAAAAGCCCTATCGATCATGAGCAGAGCTTCTCTTTTATTATCCATGAAGCCGTTCTCGGTTAAAATGGCGATCATATTGGTTTCTCTTAGCACATGGAAATTTTCTTCTTTTACTCCACGAAAATTTTGAACAGTGCCTTCTCGAAGATATTTAGCAACCGCATTAGCCAACTTCCCAGATTCATTATTTAAGTCTCCATTATATACAAAGATCTCTATACCACTAGCATCTTCTCCACTAAATGTTCCATCAAAAGCATTGTAATGCACAGAGATATAAGCATCGGCATTTCTACTATTGGCTAAGTCTGTTCTCTGTTGTAGAGATGTATCTACGTCTGTAGGCGCCACTAGTAGTGTATCAAAGCCGCATCGTTCGAGTTCTATTTTCAAAAAATTGACGACCGCACGGTTAAATTCGTTCTCATGAATTGACATCCCGATTTCTGGTATGAAAGGTGTTCGTTTTCCAGGAGTATCTATTCCATGTCCATCATCTAGCGCTATCAATCTAGGCACTATTACCACTCCTTATAAGTTTGGTTATTTTATAACCTCTTATATTAAATGCGCAAAGATTTAAATGGAGTGGACGTATAAACTATATCTTTCACATATTTAAAAAGATATTATGTACTTTGGTCACTAGCGTTGCATTAGTATAGTCTAAAATTAGTAATCTCACATTTAACTGTTTAAATAAAAAAATACTACATTCACCTGAACAGGCTATTCTACCCATTTGGTATTTTTATACAGTTAGACTAGTTAGACTAGTGACAACAGCCATTACTTCTGTATCATGGGACACCCTTAAGGGCTTCAAAAAAGGCTTTAATTAGCCTGTGACTTTTCTAGCCTCACTTTCAAAAGTGAGTACAGGTACTAACGGTTTAATTTGTATTGGAAAACCAAACCTGCAGTCCATTATGATCCAATTATTAAGTAACTATCACTCGCGGGGTTTCAGGAGGATTAGCTGTATGGACCGTGAACGCAAACGACTTCCAAGGCAATACATTTTTAATGATTTGACCATTTACCAAGACAACTCACCTTTTGATTACTATTCCTCTCCCCACCCTTCCGCGATCTCCATTCAAAAAATCCCGGTTCCTGTTAATTCAGAAACCGGGATTTTTTATTTTTCTATAATTGTACCCACGTATGCTGTTCGCCCCAGCTCTCTTTTGCTAACTTCTCAACTTGTTGGACAATTTCGTCTTCCACAGCATAAGCGTCTCCCTGCTCATATTGGTTATAATGAAATGCATATAGCCTGGACACAAACTGATGGAATGGAAGTGAAGATTCGCCCGGAATCTCATTACATCCTTCTACGCTGGGCTCTATTCCCTGTCCCCAGTCCTGAGAACTGTCATTATTGGGGTTATAGAAATAAATACGTATTTCTCCATCCGGATCTTTTGCAATTCTTTGGATAGAAACGGCGTGGAGCCCTAATAACTTCCCGAATGCATTGGTTATAAATATTCCTACTGGATTTGGATAGATCAGTTCATAGCCTTCATTGTAATCCGGATGGTGCGTGCCGTAAAATAATCGGACAAACCCTGGATAATCAGCTACGGAACCAGTCATCGGGTCAATCACACCGCAAAAACCTTTTTGAACCCAGTTTCCATAAAAAGCCGGATTGACCCATTTATGAACATCATCCCCCCGAAATTTCGAGCGGCGAACCAGCTCTGAATATATACGATCTAAATGCGGCACAAGAATGAGCGAAACAGGGTCTAATTCATCGTGGAGATCATCGACTAATCCTTCCCGTAAATCCTTAGAGTGAATCGTTTGTCCTTCAAAGGTGAGATCAACGTCCCCGTCCCTTGCCGCTCTTGCAATTAAGTCAAGTAAGTGTCCTGGGGCATGAAGTGACCACAGACTAATTCCTCTCGCTGTCTGACAAGTAGGATTCATTCCCTGCCCTATACCCAGGGGCTGCCCAAGAACGCTTATTACTCCAGCTATCAGAATACTGTTTGCCGTAATTCCTTCATTTCCATTAATGGAATTTAACAGTACTTTTCTGGTTTCTGAATGTAGATCCAATTCGAAGATTCTGCGCATTCCAGGAATGACAGGCGATGAGGACAAAACGCCTCGATCAAGTATTTTTGCCAGACCATACAGCGACTGTTTTAATGGAATATGAATTCCCGCCTTAATTAATTGCTGCACAAAGGACATATGCTCTTCTAAATTTGCTTTTCCCTTGTTCGTTAAATCCAGCGCCTCAGCAAGTAACTGAGGATGCTGTTTATTAATATAACGGACGAGTACCACATGATTAGATGCAACAAGACCCGTTTCACGCATCGTATTTGCAAAGGATTGAGCTTCTGCCCTTAAAGCATCCTCTTTTAAGTTCTTGATTTTATTCCTGTATTTCTTGGTATCACAGTTTCTGCTTTTTTTCGTCCTGCCTCTGATAGCATCCACATATGTTTGGATAGCCTTTCTATCTGACTCCTCAATCTCTTTCCCCATTAATTTTTCCGCATGATCAACCATTTTAACAATTCTATTTACCATGATGGGACGCTGAGCAATAAGACCGCTGATTTCTTTCACCAGTTCGCCAGAAATAGAAGCTAAAGATAGCTTTTCTTCTAAAAATTGAAATAAGCGCTCCATCCGGTCTTTTTCTTTTCCTTTCCCCTCAATCCGAGCAGCTTCCGTTTCTTCTGGAAAGAGTATATCTATATTTAAAGCCATAACTTCGTGCAGAAAAGATTGAGCCTGCTCCTCTGAAACTCCTTCTCGCTTATATACACCTTTAGCTATAGCCACCATTCTTAATTCACTAAGCATTTCAGAAATGGTCGTTAAACCGCCTGCCTGAAGAGAACCTTTTACAAGAAAAGGCTGAAGCTTAGACGGATCCTCCCAGGGACTGTCTTGAAAAATACCAGCTTGTTCATAGCGTTCCGCAAGTTGGTATAAAGCTGATAAACCTTCCTCATCATCCATCAGTTTAGCTGCTGCCTGTAATACATTACTTTGATACATGGACTTTGCAAATGAATAAGTAGACTCCATGGTCTCTAGTTCTTGTTTAAAAGCCTCAATTTTAGATGTATCCATTTTTACTGCCATCGCATGTGCTTCCTCCTAAATATAAAAATCGTAGTCCACATAATCGGTTAATAATTGGGAAATCTCTTCGCTGTCATTCCCGTGCAGAAAAACCGTCCCCCAATGATTTCCATAGCCCTCGTTTGTGTCCTGGAACTTCGTAATCGTGGGCTTATACAGCGTATGTTTATCAAAACTGGAATGACTTTCCATATCGTGTGGTATTTGCACACGACTTACGGTTTTCTTGCGGGGATAGACTAAGAAACTTCCCGCATGTCCATCAGCCTCAGGTTCTTTTGGCACGTATTTTTCAAGTTCTTCCTGAGAAGTATGAGGGTCACAGCAAAGAAGGTGAGCTCCAAATGGATTGAATTTGTATACTTTTTGAATTAGTTCGAATATATGACCGCCTGGAATCCGGTAGGCAACTTCTCCAAAGTAAACCTCTTCCTGATCCGTAATAAAAAATTCAGGATGAATCATGCCGTATTGAATATCAAACGCCTGAACAAGTTTTTCCACCTCTTCTATTATCAGAGGGCGATAATGCTCTAAAGCAGCAGATGGTGGAACCATACTGGAGTACCCGAGAAGTACATATTCTGTTATATTCAGAAACTTGATTTCACCCTTATGAATGAACACCTCACATGAAACTTCCATTCCATGCAGATGACTCTCTACCAGCCCTGGAAAGCTTTCGTCCGTTAGCTTGCTTTCGATATCCTCTTCTGAAAATATCATGCGATGGCCAGCCGCTCCCGCCTTATTTAACGCTTTGAAATGGATCGGATCAGGCTCCTGACTATGGTTTTTCAACAGTGATTGATTAACCCTTCTGAAAAAACGTTTAACCTCTTCCTTATTTTCTACCTCTTCAAATACGCCCACTTTTAACCCACCTATATGAGCCCTGCGCTTCATCATCGCTTTATCTCTAAAGAGAATAGAGTGATCGAATACATTCGGGTCATTTCGAAGGCGCGCATTCAATGCGCCAGACCATTCTACCGTTTCCTCGAAGATCGGGATCGTATGACCGACGTCCAACTCCACTAATTGGGTGAAAAGATCCCCCGATCGTTCATAAACCTCCTGATAATGGCTCGGTTTTCCAAAATCCCATGAAAAAAATGGAATGTTATGCTGATCCGCATAAGGTTTGAAATCTTCATGGCTGACCACTATATATGATTTTCCCATTTGCTGCATAGCTTCAATTGACGGCACACTCCAGCCAATTAATGCTACTTTACTGCCGCGCTCTGGTCGTTCATGATTAATTCTAAGCGGTCCTATCTGCCTTCCGTTCAACCGCTTACGATCATTTTGATTGGTAAATTTAAATGAATTTGTTTCTTGATTAAGCCTTGGCATATGATTTTCACCTATCCTTGAAATAATTAAGCAACATTTTGTTAGAATCTCCACCACAGGCCTATTTATCCTTAAATACAAGTGAATTTTTTATGTTAAATTTAAATTATTTTATGTATAAAAAAACAGGACAGCTAGGAGCTGTCCTGTTCCGTTTTATAGAATTTTATACCAGATATTCATATCTTCCAGTCCTGTCCCGATCCAGCTGTTCTGAATCATACACCCACCATAAGTAAATCCTTGCTGAGCAGCCACAATATTCATACCCATTGAAGTTGCCCTCGTATAGGAGAACATTGTATTAATTCCTAATTCTTTCGCTTTTTCTTCAAGAAAAGGATACTGATGAGATAAAAGACCTTTGCCTCTATGTTCCGGCAGTGTTGCACAATCTGTAAATTCTGCTGCTTTATATTCTGGAAATACATCAGCAGAACAGGCACTAACTAACTTTTCACCTTTAAAAATGAGCGCAAAATGCACATGATCTTTCATCATGTCAACGATATACTCTGGATTATGGATAGGAGTAGGATACTTAGCAAAAGCAGTTTGATAGAGTTCTGCCATTTCTTCAGCATTCTCTTCTCTACCCCACTTCATGGTATAACCGTCCATCAGCTTTTTGGTTTTCGCGGTGGAAGTATGATTCAATTGTTTAACATAGTCAATGACGTTTCCCTCTTTTTTCTTTTCTCTGGCAGGATTTAAATATTTAGCATAAACTCTTGTATCATCTCCACGGAAAAAACCTTTAATTTCTCCTTCAATTTTACAGGAATGTGCTTGTAAATCTGCTTCTTCTTTACTCCCAGTTTTCACATAAAAAATAAGCTTATCACAGTCTTTTTTATAGGCTGCTTGCGTAAGTTCCTTGATAAATCCACTTACGTCATCAGGCAGATCGTACACCTTAACTCTTCGGCTTACAAGTTCTACGTCAAAGTAACTTTTTTCCATTAAGGTGCCGGCAGAAAGAAAATCTCCAGATATCATCAGGTACACTCCTATTTATTGTCTATTATGGAGAGATGGGCTACTCCTTATCGATATAACAGCTGAACTCCTCAGTGTCCTTATTAGTAACCATCTTCAATAAACATTCTACCTTAACTACCTGTCAATATAAGTCTAATTTTCTTGGAAAGACACCAAAGATTTTGTCGAAATCCCACTACTTTTGACATATAGAACTTTGATGATGCTATATGCCGAATCTCTGGAAAAAAAATAAGCCCCCTCACATATAGCGAGGGGGCACTTCCATTACATCTTTATCAACCCATCATGCCTTCTCTTCTTTGCGTTTCTGCAGCTTGAAGCAACAATCTCAAAGAAGATGATACGGTATTAATATCTACTAAACCATCCTCTAACTCTTTTACTTTATCCAACTGGTGAAATACATATTCTTCACATCCGTTAAACGTTAACTCGCCCGTACTTATTCTTCCCTTTAGAGACATAATACTTTGATGAAGTAATTCCCGATCCATTCCGCTCTCTCCTTCGTTAAGGAAATAAAACTTAAAGCATTAATGGATAGTATATCCAAATAATCATGAATTATTCCTAAACAGGAAGGGATTAAGTAAAGGAAATAACTCGATACGAGGTTCATAGTTCTCTTATTAATCTTCTAACGGATTTAAATTTTCTTCGCCTGTCATGCTGGCAATCATCTCTACTAACAAATCAATTTCTTCGTCAATATCTTTAATACTTACGGTTTCTACCGGAGAGTGCATGTACCTTAGTGGTAGAGATACAAGGCTTACTGGAACACCTTTGCCAGTTAGACGCATTTTATCTGCATCTGTACCTGTCATTCTTGGAGTGAGTTCGTACTGCACTTTCATATCCAGTTTTTTAGCCGTTTTCTCTAGCAATTGGTTGATCTTCCGATTGATTGGGGCTCCTTTTGCCAGAACAGGACCTTCATCTAACTGAATATCGCCGTATTTATTTTTGTTCACTCCTGGATAATCTGTAGCGAAAGTGACATCACAGGCAATAGCCATCGTCGGTTCAATACCTGCAGCAGCAAAGAACGCACCTCCCATATTGGTTTCTTCATTAACCGTACTCGCCGCATATACCCCCACTTTCACTTGTTTTTCGGATAAGCGCCTCAGTACTTCTCCTACAATAAATTGACCGGTGCGATTATCCAATCCTCGTCCGGCTATGTAGCGATCCATCATAACTTCAGGGGTACGTTTATAAACCGCTAAATCACCAATTTGCACTAGTTTTTCTATCTCTTCTTTAGATTTTGCACCACAATCAATGAATAAATCATCAACGCCGAAGTCTCCTTTTAATCCGCCATGGTGCTGAGCATTAACACCTATCACCCCTGTCAACGTTCTTTCATAACCTAAAATCGTGACTTTCATTCCAACAGCTGCTTTCGGGTTAATCCCTCCCATTTTGTCAAAATGAAGATATCCCTGTTCATCAATTCGATTAATCACCAATGCGATTTCGTCACAGTGGCCGGCCAGCAGTACCTTAAATTCCGCTTCCGGATTCAAAATCGCAATAGCATTTCCAGCATGATCCGTTCTGACTTCATGAGAAAATGGTTTCACTTCTTTAATCCAGCGTTTTTGAATCTCCATCTCCATACTGGAAGGAGAGGGAGTTTGAAGCAATTCTAGTAAAAAATCCAATCGGTTTTCATTCATTTTTATGATTCCTCCTTTTTCTCTCATCATCATATCAAAAAAGTCACTTAGTTTTCTAAATCATGCTTAAACCATCATCCTTTAGGGAATGTATTTGAGATGTAGTATTTAAAAGGAGGGGTTTCGATGAATTTGGAAGACTGGTTTCAAAAAGGCATGACAGCCCAAGAATACGTGGATTCAATGGACAAGTTCCAAAAAGATCTTATATATATATATGAGCACTTTAATATCTCTACAGAGGACTATCCTTTTTTTGAAAAACTTCAGAAAAAAGATATACGTGCCGTCGTTCTTACGGAAGACTGGTGCGGAGATGCGATGTTAAATGTCCCTATTTTTCTTCGATTAGCAGAAGCTGGTCATATTGAAACTCATTTTTTAAGACGTGATGAAAATCTTGAATTAATGGACCATTATCTTACCAACGGAAAATCCCGTTCAATACCGATCATCATCTTTATAGATAGAGACGGGGAAGAGATTTGTTCATGGGGACCTAGAGCACCAGAGCTGCAAACGTTTTTGGATGATTCCATCGGCAGCCTGCCTGAGAAAGAAACAAAAGATTATCAGGAAAAGCAGAAACAGATGCTTACTTTTATCACAAAAGCTTATCGAGATCATCAGAACTTCTGGCACTATGTTTACAAAGATATGATAAGAACATTAGCATAAGTTCAAAGTTAACTTGCCACTAAGCGATTAGGGCAAGTTTTTTTATGTTTGAATCACCATTTTATTAGCTATAATGAACTAAAAAAGGGGCATTCATGATGCAATCCTTAGTTCGTCTATATTTTCAAGTACCTTTATTCTTAAGACTTTTAGGGACAGTCATCGTTATGATGACTTTTTTCGGTATGATTATCCATTGGATTGAGCCGAGAAGCTTCCCTACTTTATTTGACGGGGTATGGTGGGCATTTGTTACCGGGGCGACAGTAGGTTACGGTGATTATGTCCCGCTAAGTGCCCTGGGAAAGATTACGGCTATTCTGCTTATATTAACTGGAGGAGGATTGGTAACCTTCTACATGGCCACGTTGTCAGCCTCCACAGTCAAACATGAAGAAGCTTTAGTTCGGGGACAGGTGGACTTTCGTGGATCAAATCACCTGGTGATCATCGGGTGGAATGAACGGACAAGGCAGCTCATAGATATGATGGGATTTCAGGGAATCCAGGAAAGAATTGTTCTCATTGATCGCACTATGCACGAATTTTACCGTAATTTGTCGTATGTGCATTTTATTAAAGGAGATGCAACCGACGAAGACATTCTCTTAAAAGCAAATCTTTGCGAAGCTCGTATGGCAGTGATTACGGCAGACCCTTCTAAACGTGAAGAACAATCGGACCAATCCGTTATCCACCAGACTGTAGCTCTAAAAGGACATCACCCGGAATTATTTATTATTGCCGAGGTGCTGACTGACAGACAGCGAATTAATGCAGAAAGAGCTGGAGCTAACACGGTTATTCGATCAAATGATTTTATGAGCAGTCTATTTTTCCATGAACTTTACCGCAATGATCCAGTGCAGCCTTTTGAGTTGTTACTGGATTTATTGACGACCAGACAATTTCATGAAGAAATAGTACCTGAAAATTTGGAAGGGCAGCCTATCATTCAAGCACTAGAATACTTCTTGAAGAAAAGCTGCCAAATTATCGGTATTAAAAAGGGGAAAGAAGTTTCTTTTGATCTCGATGGAGATATGAAATTGGAAAAAGGAGATTATTTAATCGTTTTCTCCCCGCTTCGTCAATAAAGCATGCTCAGCTTCTGCCAATACTTCCTGCCCAGTGCTAATGTGCTCTTCTGGAAATGAAGCATCTTTATCAACAGGTTCTGAGAATTGATCAAAAATCGCCCGGAAATTACCTTCCTTTACGTTATCATCAAGACCAGGATTATATTTATGTGATAGCAGGAAAGGTTCTTCCATACGGATGGTCGCATAGTCAGTCGGAGCATCCATAGATCCAGACTCCATTGTAAATGGCAGCCGTATAAACTGATAGCCTACATGGTCATCAATCTTATAATCAAAGTATCCATGCTCATAATCCCAATTGTCCGAAAGCTTAAAGCCAATTGGTTTAAGTGCAAGTTCTGCATCTGTAAACCGAAATACTTTTCCAGTTAACGATGAAGATAATGGTATCATTCTATCCACTCCTTTTAGCACTAGCTTGCCCAATTAAATACACCTCAGGTCATCCAAAATATGGATGACCTGAGGTGTTAATTATTTCCTATCCTTGAAACTTAATAATGCTTAATCTTATAGTCGTTTTTCAAGCTGTTCTTTTTCTTCTTCAAATCCTGGCTTCCCAAGAAGGGCAAACATATTTTTCTTGTATGCTTCCACTCCAGGCTGATCAAACGGGTTTACGCCGAGTAAGTAGCCACTGATGGCACAAGCCTTCTCGAAGAAGTACACAAGATAACCAAACGTATAGGCATTTCTTTCAGGAAGATGCAGAATAAGGTTAGGAACTTGTCCGTCAGTATGAGCGAGCATAGTACCCTGATAAGCTTTTTCATTTACCTGATCAACCGTTTTACCAGCTAAATAGTTCAAGCCGTCTAAGTTCTGCTCATCTTCTTCAATCGTAATATCTGAAGCAGGCTGCTCGACATTTAGGACGGTTTCAAACAAGTCTTTTCGCCCATCCTGCACATACTGTCCAAGCGAGTGCAGGTCTGTAGAGAAGTTAGCTGAAGCAGGAAAGATGCCCTTTTGGTCTTTTCCTTCACTCTCACCAAACAGCTGTTTCCACCACTCTCCAAAATACTGTAGAGATGGCTCATAGTTCACTAACATTTCAATTGTTTTTCCTTTGTTATAAAGAACATTTCGAACAGCTGCATATTGATAAGCAGGATTTTCTGAAAGCTTACTTGAGCTTAACTCCTGTCGTGCAGACTGAGCGCCTTTCATCATTTCATTAATATTAATTCCGCTTGCCGCAATCGGAAGAAGTCCCACAGCTGTCAAAACGGAATAACGTCCGCCTACGTCATCAGGAACGACGAAGGTTTCATATCCTTGTTCCGAAGCTAACGTCTTCAAAGCTCCTTTTTCCTTATCCGTGGTAGCATAAATGCGTTTACGTGCTTCCTCTACTCCGTACTTTTCTTCTAGAAACTTGCGGAAAAGACGGAAAGCAATAGCAGGTTCCGTTGTTGTTCCACTCTTGGAAATAACATTAATCGAAACATCCTTATTTTTCAGGACATCAAAAAGTTCATTCATATAAGGAGCACTAATGCTGTTGCCCACGAAGAATACTTGCGGAGTATTACGATCTTCAGAAGCAAGTTCGTTGTAGAAACTGTGATTCAGCATCTCAAGAGCTGCTCGTGCCCCGAGGTAAGACCCGCCGATGCCTATGACAAGCAGAACATCAGAGTCTGATCTAATTTTTTCAGCTGATTGATGTATACGTTCAAATTCTTCTTTATCATAATCTTCCGGCAGATCCAGCCACCCTAGAAATTCACTTCCTGCTCCTTTTTTTTCGTGTAATGCTTCATGAGCTAGAGTAACGGCATCCTGCATATAATCCAACTCGTGTTCACCTAAAAACGGCAGCGCCTTTTCATAATCAAAGCGTACGTGTGTCATATCTTTCCCTCCATTTGGTCATATAATAACCTAATCCAATTTTCACTTTATAGGAACCTACTCCTATAATCAAGCAAACTTAAAATTGTAAACGGATACATTAAAAAAGAGATCCAGAACAAATTGTTATGGATCTCTCTTAAGCAGCTTATTTAGACATTTCTAAAATTTGAACGACATCTTCCGATTTTAATTGATTAAAGTTTCCGAAAGGTCCTCTTTTCATTGCTCGATCAGTAATTACATCAAATTTCTCATCGTTCATACCATAGTAGTCCAGTGTTTCTGGAGCTCCTAAAGAACTCCAAAATGTACGAAGAGCTTCAATCCCCTCTTCGCCAACCTCGCGACTTGATTTTCCTTCGGTAGTAACTCCGAATACCTTCACAGCCAACTGCTTGAAACGATCTGGGTTTACATCTAAGTTGTGCTTCATCCAGTTAGGGAATAAGATAGCGAGACCTCCCGCATGGGGAATGTCGTATACAGCCGAAACGGCATGCTCAATATTATGACTTGCCCAGTCACCACGATATCCCATTTGGAGCATGCCATTCAGAGCAACCGTACCTGAATAAAGAATCGTTTCACGATGCTCGTAGGATTCAGGGTTATCAAGAAGCTTAGGTGCCGTATTTACAACCGTTCTTAACACTCCTTCAATCATCTCATCCTGAACAGGAGATTGCGTTGGATTATGGAAATATTGCTCTAACATATGAGTCATCATATCCACAATTCCATATACGGTCTGGTCTTTGGGAACAGAAACCGTATATTGAGGATCTAAAATGGAAAATAAAGGATTAGTATAAGGCGGTGCTCCCCACCCATACTTTTCATTGGTCTCCCAATTGGTAATAACAGAACCAGCATTCATTTCTGAACCAGTAGCGGCAAGTGTTAATACAGTACCAAAAGGAATAGCATCCTCAGGTTTTTCTTTCCTTGTGACAAGGTCCCATGGCTCTCCTTCATATTTTGCGCCAGTTGCGATCGTTTTTGTACAGTCGATGACACTTCCACCGCCAACGGCTATCAGAAAATCAACACCTTCTCGCTTGCAAATCTCCACCCCTTTTTTCACAGTTGTCAATTTAGGGTTAGGCTCAACTCCAGAGAGTTCAAGGATTTCAACGGCTGCTTGATTTAATTGTTCAACCACCTGATCATAAACCCCATTTTTCTTAATACTTCCTCCACCATATACCAGCAGTACTTTTTTAGTACCTTCAGGTAATTGAGACGGCAGCTGGGTTACTTGATCTTTACCAAAAATTAATTTAGTTGGATTATAAAATGTAAAAGTATCCATCTATAGAAACTCCTTTCTTAACTATGTTTACCTATCACATTATCCCTCATTTTTGTCTAGGGCTCAAAAGATATGCAAAATGTATATTTTTTGGAAGGTGGCTCAAGCTAAAAATGATTCTATTTCAAACTTGAACAGGAGGGTTTTATCATGAGTTGGATTCAACGTGTAGCTTTACTTCTAATTATTGTCGGAGCTATCAACTGGGGATTAATTGGGCTATTCCAATATGACCTGGTTGCTGGTTTGTTTGGCGGTGGAGAGCAGAGTGGAGCTTTTGCTCGTGTCATCTATACTCTCGTCGGCATTAGTGGACTTATCGCCATTTCCATTTACTTCTCACCTGCTGCAGAGTATAGTGACTCTACAGTAGAATCAACAGAATAAAAAAATGGCTCAGGTTAGATAACCTGAGCCATTTTTAGTCACGGACATTATTTACGGTACTTTTCACGATCATCAGACTGCTTAATCCAGTCTTCAAGCTTATCCTTCAAAGTGTTAAACCCTGCAGAAGCATCTTCCTGTTGTTGCTGTTTAGGTGCCGCTTGTTTACGCGGGCGACGCTGTTCAGCCTTAGGAGCTTCTTGTGTGGCACGAATAGAAAGAGAATATTTATTGCTCTTTTCATCGATATTCAAGATTTTAACTTGCACTTCATCTCCTTCAGAAAGGTGCTCGTTAATATCTTTCACAAAACCGTGTGTCACTTCAGAAATATGGACTAAACCTTGTACTTGATCATCAAGCGCAACGAATGCACCATACGGTTGAATTCCTGTGACTTTACCTTCTAATACTTGACCTTCTTGAAACTTCTCTGACATGCTATACAACTCCTGATATATATTATTCGATTCTTTTCACGCAATTAATGATTTTATCACAGTTCGGCACATTTAGCAAAACTGTAAACAGAATAAAATCAATAGATTATGTTCGTCAATTTGTGACAATTTCTTTAGTGACCCTTTTGTGAATTCAGGTCTTCTCCATTATCCTCCATGGTATAATGGAGAAAAGCACAGAGGAGGAACAATCATGTCAATTGGGGATAATATTCGTAAACACAGGGAATTAAAAAAGGTTACAAAAGATGAACTAGCGATGAAAGCACGAATGGGAGTTCATACATTAGAAAGCTATGAAAATAACGAACGAGTTCCCGAGCTCGATACCATCTTAAAAATTTCTACTGTACTTGATATTCCCGCGTCAGAGTTAATGGAAACGGAAGAAGAAGATACTCTGATGGATGATGAATTACAAACCCTTATTAAAGAAATTGGGGTTAAACGCTCAAAACTAATCTTAAAAAAGGCTCGTGATTTTTCTGAACAGGACGTTCTGCGGGCTATGAATCTCTTATACGATTTAAATCAGCAAAAAAATAAATAAATAGGTTTAATATCTATTAAATGTGGTAATAATGTATAACGTAAGACTTTCTCGTATTCCCCCTGTGTAAGCAAAGCGTACGCTCGCTTTGCTTATTTTTTTTTTGAAAATGGCTACCCTTGAACATAACAATAGTTAGAAACGATATATTTTCATTTATCTGAATCCATAGGTTATCATAAATAGTAAACCAACAAGAGATGGAGGTCTGACGATGAGTCGTTTTAATAAAGTAACACCCAGAAAAGGAACAAGATCCGTTAAATGGGATATGGCTGAAGATTTGTATCAGGATAAAGAAGTACTGCCCATGTGGGTAGCTGACATGGATTTTCAGATACCTGAAGCAGTGAAAAAGGCTCTTCAAGACAGAGTTGAACATGGCATTTTTGGTTATACTTGGCCGGATAACCTTATAAAAAATAAAATAACAGCTTGGCTCGATAAGAGACACAATTGGGGAGTGGAAGCTGACTGGATTACATATAGCCCTGGAGTAATACCTTCCTTGCATATGATTATTCAAGCGTTAACTCAAGAAAAAGATCCCGTGTTGATCCAAACTCCAGTTTACCCGCCTTTCTACAGCGTGGTAAAAGATCATGAACGAGAGTTGATCACCAATCCTCTAGAATTTACTGGGGATCGTTACGAAATTAATTTCGAAGATTTCGAGCAAAAAATAAAAAATCATCAGGTCAAAATGTTCATTTTGTGCAATCCTCACAATCCAGTGGGACGTGTATGGACAAAAGACGAATTAATCAAAATGAGTGAAATTTGCGTGAAACATGATGTGATGATCATTGCGGATGAAATCCATGCTGATTTAATTTTCAGTGGTCATACTCATATTCCAATAGCTTCTTTAAATGAAGATATCAATCAGCGTACCGTCACGTGTTTGTCGCCTACTAAGACATTTAATCTTGCAGGGCTGCAAGCCTCCTATTTAGTGACAGCGAATAAAGAATTAAGAGAACAAATCGACCAGCAATTTAAGAACCAGGGAATGGTTATGTTAAATACACTTGGCATTACAGCTATGGAAGCCGCCTATGAATACGGCGAGGAATGGCTGGAAGAATTAAACCAAACATTAGAAAACCATCGTGACTATGTCATGAAACGATTCCAAGAAGAAACCCAATCCATTCGAGTCCTTCCAGCAGAAGGAACCTACCTTCTTTGGCTGGATTGCCGCTCTCTCGGCCTCGAACAAAAAGACCTTAAATCCTTTATGCAAACGCAAGCTAAAGTCGGCCTGAACGATGGGGCTTCTTTTGGAGAAGAAGGAGAAGGTTTTATGCGGATTAACATAGCCGCTCCTATGTCTATTCTTGAAGATGGAGTGACTCGGATTATTGAAGCTGTTCATCAGAACGAATAAAATCTTCTTAAAAGGCCGCCTCTAAATAGCTTGTGTGTATTAATGATTAAAAAAAAAGCGGGCTGTGTGGAATTTAATTTCCGTACAGTCCGCTTTTTTATTTTATCAAGAGATTTATGCCCTCTATTCATCACGATTCGTTATTAGTCGTGAAACTTGTCATCGCCCCTTGAACACACACCTTTGAGACCCGAAGATGAGCTTCTGTTGATTCTGTACTAAGCTGTCGGTGATGACGCCTGCAGAAACGGCAAGAGCCGAAAGTCCACTCGTTTAAGTAATTTTCGATAGACAAGAGTTTTCAGCAGCCCTCTTAAAAAGGAAGACCCATTTAACTCTCTTCTTGCTTTGTATCTGGCTCGGTAGGATCCGTTGTATCATCTTCATCTGCTTTTAACGTAATTTCTCCACAAGCGATACGTTCGCCAGAATTACCAGACGGTTGAGACATTCCATCATCTACACCGCTGCTCAGGACAATAGATGTACCTTCCTTCCTTAGCAGAGATTGCTGGGCTTCCTTAAGTTTAGCTTCACTTAAAGTCAGTTTTACATCAATCATTCCACTTCCATCTGCTTCTAGATTGGCCATGTCTCCTGTGTGGGCACCCTTCGTATTCATTAACCCATGTTCTTTAGCCATTGGATTAAAATGGTTGCCTGCACTCTTAAAATCAGGAGGTTCGCACTCAGGGAATTCATGAATATGAACCGCATGCATGCCAGGCTCGACTCCTTCAACCTTAAGGGCTACTTCTACTCCTTCTGGACGCTCCGTAAAAGTCGCGGTACCAATTTTATCATTTTCACTATTATAGATAGATGTTTCAAGTGGCGATCTCTCTTCTCCAGAACAACCAACCAGCATAATTAAGATAGCAAGAACTGACCATAACCATTTGTACATGATGTCCCTCCATTTCAGACCTCAATGTTATGATTATTGTCCCCCATCATTCAATTTTATATAACAAAACCACGCCTTGAATCGGCGTGGTTTATTAGAATTATCAGTGTTCGCTCTCTTTATGATCCTTAGGATAAAACGTTTCTTCTGTTTTCTTCTCTTCTTTACGGGAGGCCTTAATGATAACAACCATCGTTACAGCCGCAGCAACGATAAATAAAATAAGCATAAGTACAGCCGGAATGTACTCGGATTTATCTTCTGGAAAGTATAAAAATTCCATCATAGGACGATCACTTCCTTCCATATCTCCTGTCATTATATCAAATTCTCCTCCCGTTTTTCACGAGCTTCACTATTTCTTCACAATTTAAATCTTTGGTACAATGAATGATAAAAGGAGGAATTGCCATGGCTGAATTTGAAAAAGGAGCTCTTGTGAAAGCTCACTATAAAACAGGAATTTATGTAGGAGAGGTCGTAGAAGACCGCAACCGCTTCTATCTAGTTAAGATACTTGCCGTAGATAAACACCCGATGCAAGGTGACCTCCATAATCCAGGTCAAACAGAAGATGTGTTTTTCCATCAACGTAAGGCTCTCAGCTTTAATGAAAAAGCTAATGTCCAAAAAGAAGCGGTCCATCCCTTTGAAGAAGATACGCTTCCAGATTATGAAGCGTCACTAAAACAGGCTGTTGAAAAGTTAAAGACAAAACTGACTAGAAGAGAAACAGAATTCAATCAAAACGCCAAACAGCAGCTGGAAGATTTAGAAAACCAATACTTCAAGTCATAATTATCTCCCTGAGGAGGGGGTGCAGGATCGGCTCCCTCTTATTGCTTCCTTAACCGCCGGGAACTTTTAAATTCTTCTTTTTCTTAACTGGCTTTCCATACACTTTATTCGTAATCCACGAGGCTTGTTCAAATAAGAGCATTCCTACAAATGCAGCAATGACGATATATAAACCACTGAAAACTTTCAGGACCCCTACAGCTGTACTTGCAATGACTACGGAAAACTCTCCACGTGCACACATGGATAATCCCGCTCTTAGAGAAACACGCTTGGATAATCCATACAACGGACCGCCAAGCACTCCTAATAATATCTTAGAAAATACAGACCACACCAAGATGGAAATAAGCAAGCCTACCATAGGCACCCCGTCTCCAAGCTCAATGGTCGTCCCAAAGTAGATAAAAAAAGTAGGAAGCATTAAATCTCTAACAGGGTAGACGGTCTGCTCGACTTTTTCAATCTTTCCGATCTCTGCTAGCATCATCCCCGCTAAGAATGCACCCAACACTTCAGATAATCCAAGTAACAGCGCGAGTCCCCCAAAGGAAAGGGCAATCCCGACCAACAGCGCTATCTTAAAATCTTCATCATCAATTCGATCAAGAAACGTTTCGAAACGTTTAAAAAGGGTTTTGCTTAATATAATAGCTAATGCTGCCAACCCTAAAATTTTACCTACTAACAGAATAAAAGTGAGTGAAGTAAAGCTTTCCCCTGAACTCACTCCAAATAGGATAGCTACTACTATAGGCGCAACCAGATCTTCAAATATGAGGATAGCCAGCATAAATTCGGTTTCCGTATTAGCCATACGTCCTCGGTCATCTAACAACTTGGCTGTAATGGAAGAACTGGTTGCATACGTAATGCCGCCAATCAAGAAACTTGAAAATAGATCTAAATTAAATAAAAGAGCAATCCCCGTTGTAACCCCCAGGCTTAAGGAAACGTCGAGAAGCCCGGAAGGCCATATCTTTTTCGCAATGCCGCCCAGACGATTCACATTAAACTCAAGTCCTAATATGAAAAAAAGTAATACAATTCCGATTTCACTGGCAAAATGCAGCAGTTCGCTGTCGTGGAGGAAGTCAGCCAATATTATCCCTAATAAAATGTATAAAATGACATTGGGTACTTTTATCTTCAAACTTAAGAATCCTAAGTAAAAGATGAAGAGTAAAATAAGCCCTGCCCCCAGTAAAGCCGGAAAATCAGTAGGCACCTATGATCATTCCTCTCCTTTACACAAATCTGACAATGTGTCAATTTGATCCTGTTTACCAATTGTCATGATGACGTCTCCGGGTACCAATGTAGTATTCGCCTCAGGAATGGCGATGGTTTCATCCCCTTTGACAATACCAATAATGGTGGCCCCTGTCTTATTCCTTATTTCGGATTCTTCAATTGTCTGATGAGCAATACTTGAACGCTTCGATAGTTCAACCCAGTCAATAACAATCTGATTCTTGAAAATTTTCAATTTATCAGCATCTACCGGCTGGTAAGTAGCACCTAATAATTGTGCTCCAAGCTCTCTTGTCTCATCAGATGTAAGATCCATTGCAAAATCAGCCTCTTCACTATCTGCTTCTTCGAAAAAATAAAGTTCTCTTTTGCCTGTGTGGTGGACAATTAACACAAGCATGCTGTCTTCACCTGTTTTTAAAGAGATTTTTTGACCAATCCCAGGCAGCTGGGATATTGAAATGTTCATCTGACCAGCACTCCTTACTTTCTTCTTCCATTTAATTATAACAGAATGCTCCCTATTGATAGGAATGATTCTATATGAAAAGGAATTTCTTTATCATTTGAGTAATTATTAATACTTTTCACCGTTCAATTTACTTTGATCCCCCCACCTAATTTGTCATCTGAAATGGTGTGTGGTAATTTAAAGTAGGTAAAACGATACCTTAGGAGGTTAAAATAATGACAACACATATTGGGGCTGAAAAGGGAGAAATAGCAGAAAAAATCCTTCTTCCCGGAGACCCTTTACGAGCTAAATATATAGCTGAAAACTTCTTAGACGATCCTGTTTGTTATAACGAGGTCCGCGGAATGTATGGTTATACGGGGACCTATAAAGGAGAACGGATATCTGTACAAGGTACAGGCATGGGTGTTCCGTCCATTTCAATATACGTAAATGAATTGATCGAAGGCTATGGTGTAAAGCAATTAATTCGTGTTGGGTCTTGCGGAGCCTTGCAAAATGATGTGAAAGTCAGAGATGTTATCCTTGCTTCTACTTCCACAACGGATTCACAAATGAACCGGATGGTTTTTGGCGGTATCGATTTCGCTCCTGCAGCAGATTTCAATTTATTAAAAAATGCTTATGACGCCGGTACGGAAAAAGGGTTAAAATTACGGGTCGGCAATGTATTTACGAGCGACAGTTTTTATCGAGACAATGCGATGGATTTATTTAAACAGCTGGCTGACTATAATGTATTAGCGGTTGAGATGGAAACCACAGCACTTTATACCTTAGCAGCCAAACATGGTTGTCAAGCTCTATCCGTACTAACCGTAAGCGATCATATCCTTACAGGGGAAGAAACGACTTCAGAAGAGCGCCAGACCACCTTTAATGAAATGATTGAGGTAGCGCTTGAGGCTGCCATTCAAGAGTAATCAATGACACCCTCTTCAGTAGAGGGTGTCTTTAATTTTGTTTAATTTCAATCAGCTCTTTTAGGTCCAGTTCATAAATTGTATCTCCTGCAATTATCAGGAAAAACTCGGGACGTATCTGTTCAAGTATCCCGCGAAAGGTAAGTTCCCGTGTATAAACGACTACGCATTTACCTTGGTTTTTATAGATGCTTTTTAATCGATCCGTCTTAAGAATAGATCGAGGGATGGAATCAGGTAATTGTAGGGCCATAGTATTACCCCCTGTATGACAGCTTTCTTTATCTTATACAGTTTCTTTAGTTACGTTTGGGCCGACGTCTTCTAATTTCAACCCCATTTCTATCGTTTAAGTTTAAAGGTCTTTATTCAAGTATTCCTAATCCAGTTTAAAATTATGACAAGGTAAGTATTCCCCTTTACCTGCATGCTTTTTTAAAACGTTCAACTTGAAATTATGATATAATTACCATGTTCTGATTTAATAAAAGTCAGAACATGCAATTTTATATACATACATTTCTTAATTTGTGGAAAGGATGTCAACATGTTGTTGGACTTACTGCATAATTTCCCTTTATGGGCTTCAATTGCTTCGATTTTTTTTGCTCAAATAGTGAAAATCCCGATTCAATTTATTGCATCTAGAAACTTTAACCCCAGTCTGGCATTCAGCACCGGAGGCATGCCGAGCAGTCATTCAGCTGCCGTAACGGCGCTCGCTACAGGCGTCGGAATCCAGCAGGGCTTTAATTCATCGATTTTTGCCGTTGCTTGTGTGTTTACCATCATTGTCATGTTCGATTCAACGGGAGTTCGGAGGCAAACTGGAGAACAGGCCATTATGCTGAACATTTTAACGAATGATTTTAACCGGTTTGTGAACGAAGCAAGAGATTGGGGTAATAAAGAACAATACCAGAAGAAAGAAGAGCTGAAAGAATTATTAGGTCATCAGCCTATTGAGGTTTTCTTCGGAGGATTTACAGGAATTTTATTAACCTTTCTGCTCTACGCCTGGATTTACTAACCTGCAATTTTGAGATCTAAATATAATTAACGTTAAAGAAGAAGGGTTCAACGAGAGAACCCTTCTTCTTTAACGTTTTAAAATTTGAGATCGGAATACTTGTAAGGACTCGTTTTCATTCAGTACATTCAATCGCTCTTCTGAAAGAGTTCCATTACCCTCTTCTATTATATATACATCTAACGTTTTTTTACCCCACTGTTTGTAAACCTCTTCTACGGTTGGAAAGTATAAATCAAGTTCATTCCCTTGAATAGCAGCACCTTTATCTGCCACTACCCCATAACCATAATCAGGAATAAAGAGTACGGTACCTATAGGAAATACATCCAGATCGGCAGCAATCGTTGAATATAAATCTCTTTTTACATTAACCCTCGAAAAAGTAATGCCATAACCAGGGTGATCCGGGGTTTTTCCTGTGGATTCCGGACCTGCTGTGTACCCAGTAGCTGTGACAGTGTGAGATTGAAATTGAGATAGATCAAGCGTTTCTACAAGCTTTCGTTCAGATTCTTCAGCGGCCCTTGAAAGAAGCACAGGCTGAATGGCGGAAGCTTCCAAAATATATTCAGGAGCGTCCTTTTGAAACTTAACAGAGATCCACTCATCAAAATCTCCCATTGATAGATTGGACACATTAGCTACTGTATTGTATAAAGCTAAGGCAAACAATGTAATTAGCAACGTTTTTTTCAGGCGCTTGCTCATGAAAATCACCTCTAGGTGTAATCATGTCCAAGCTCGAATAATTTATTCAGAAGTATTCAACGGAAATATGAAAAGCGGACGTCTATAAAGTGATTCTCATACTTTACTAAAAAGCTCTGTTAACCTTCCGTGTTGTTATTAAGGTAAAGCTTCCATTACTTGAAGACTTGATTTCGAGATAAATTGGGTCCGTTACTCTATGGGGATGAGGGTTGGTGGGGAAATAACTCGTCTTGTTCCATCACCCAGACACTCGAGACATAAGCCGTTCATCAACAGACGGAAAGACCACCGTCCTTTTGATGGTCGGCTTATGCTGTTCGTGTCTATCGGGGTGATTCCACATTTGGACACTTTCCTATGGGGGAACGGTGAGCTTCCTCGCTCGTTTCACTCCCTACGGGATCTCACCTAGTCCCTTCTCCCATGGGAGTCTCGCCATTTCCCCCCAACCCAGCCACAGGAGAATAACGGACCCTGCCTGAAGAGAGTGTGCTCTTTTTCTTAACTGGTCTTAAATGCTCCTATGACAGGCTATTCCCCATCTTTATAGCATGACAAATCCTCATGCTCCCATGCTCATTTTGTGCATCAAGAAGATATCTTAAATGGTTTCGAGTTTCTGATTCGGCCAGGTCCGGAGGGGGACGATGTAGGCTCCTGCGGGATGAACATGATCGGTGAGATCCTGACAGGGCTGTTAAGCCCGAGGAAGCTCAGCACATGCCCGCGGAAAGCGAAATCGTCCCCCGACGAAGGACCTTCCTCATAACCAATATCTCGAAATCGAGTCTTCAACAATCCGGCCCTATTGCGTAATAAGCCTGATGAAAAATCAACAATAACTATAACAGAGACTACTAAAAAGAAAGTAAACTCATTTTCTTTCCCCTGAGAGAAGTAAAGAGCTCGTGAGGTGTCACTCCTAGGGGTGCAATCCATTAATAGAACTTATAGAAAATAGCCTCTTCTCTAAATAGAAGAGGCTGTTTATTAAAACATTTGATAGCCATTTTTCCTTAACCAGCGGATAACAAGACCAGCGCCAATGGTACCAGCTAAACCGCTCGCCAAAATCAATATATCAACTACTTGTAAATTTACTAATTTTGCAAATACAGTCGGAAAAGAAGTGGTTGGTTGTGAAAAGTACTCCGTCCAGGGAAAGTCGTCAACGATAAACAGAACGATCACTGGATAAACAAATGACATGACCCACGAGGACCGTAAAAGCATGTTCAAAAGGAAAGATATCCCAAAAAACAATACAAAAAACAATAAAATAGAAACAAAAAACTGTACGATGTTCAATGAAGTTCCCCCTAAACTTACACTTGCCTAATTACCTCCAAAACTCATTCTATAACTGATAATAGTAAAGCGCAAGCGCTCTATATAAGCTAAGAAAAAAGCAAAGGCAGCGATCTGCCTTTGCTTCGTGAACAAGTGATTCACAACATTATTGGAAAAAGTTCAGCTTACCTTTCTTCAAAACAAGACCAGGACCGCCAAGTTTAAGAAGATAACGATTATCAATTACCTTCTTCATAGCAGAAGCAGACCAGCCGAAGAGTTTCTTGTCGTTAAACACTACACCAATAGCATCTTTGTGACCTAGAGAAGCAACAGTACCTTTAAGGTCTGGAGTGAATGGCTCCAAATGCTTATCTCCTTTTACAAGCTTGGTAAGGTTGTCTGCTGTCTGCTCAGCCATTTGAATGGCAATTTGAGCTGTAGGCGGATATGGGCGTTCTGTTTCTTCATTAATAAGCAAAGCACAGTCACCTACGATAAATACATCGTCATATCCTGCTGGGCGCAAATCATCACTTACAGGAGTACGTCCCCTGTTAGACTCAAATCCAGCTTGTTCGACCAAGCTGTTTCCGCGTACACCGGCGGCCCAAACAACTGTGTTCGTAGGAATTTCTTCACGCTGTTCATCTTTTTCAAAAACCAGTTTATTTTCAGTAACTTCTTTAATCATAGCCCCGATTTTGAATTCAACTCCACGGCCTTCTAGAGAGTTCATGGCATATTCAACCAGCTCGGGGTCGAAACCTGGCAAAGCTGACGGAGCAGCTTCCACGTTAATAATACGTACCTTTTCACGAGGAATATCATACTCTCGGCATAACTGTGGAACACGGTTCGCAAGCTCACCAACAAATTCAATCCCAGTGAAGCCAGCTCCGCCTACTACAAGGTTTAAACGCTCTTCTTTTTTATCTGCTTCGTTATTGTATTTAGCAAAGTTGTACTCGATATGCTGACGAATCAGTCGAGCACTGTTGATGCTTCCAATCGTGAAAGCATGCTCTTTTAAACCTGGAATTCCAAATGTAGCTGCTTCATAACCTAAACCAATGACTAAATAATCGTACATTAAATCGCCGTTTTCGAGCATAACTCGTTTTTCAGACGGCTTAATTTCTGTTACCGTATCCTGTACAAAGTTAATCTTACTTGTATTGATAACGTCTTTAATAGGAATACGTGTATGATCATGGTGAAGTGTACCTGCAGCATTTTCATGTAACCAGGTGGTTTGGTAATGGTAGCTGTGTTTGTTTACCAATGTAACGTTTGCTTCATTTACACCTAAACTTTTTTGAAGTTTAACAGCTGTAATAATACCTCCATATCCTGCACCGAGGATGACTATGTTAGGATTTTTCATGAATAATCACTTCCATCTCGTAATATTTTATTTATCCGCTGAGTTTTCTTTGTGACTACTTTCACACATAAGATTATAAAAAAATTGTCGTTATTCTAATATGTTTGTCACAAATTCGTTAACTAGTGTCTAGTCTCATATTAGACTTTTTTATTTTCATTTTCAACCCATAATCTCTTTATCAAAATAATGGAATTATTACGTATTATTGTAAAGGGTTTCAAGAGGGCTGTTTCCCATTCAAAAATGTTTTGTGATAGAATGTACATTAGTGACATTTTTCAACAGGAGGTAAATTATGAGTGATAAGATATATGATATAACGGTCATTGGTGCTGGACCCGTCGGCTTATTCACCGCTTTTTACGGTGGTATGCGTCAAGCCAGTGTCAAAATCATCGAGAGTCTTCCTCATCTTGGCGGCCAGCTCACTGCATTATATCCTGAAAAATATATTTTCGATGTAGCGGGCTTTCCAAGAGTCCGAGCTCAGGAGCTGGTTGATAACCTTGAAGAGCAGGCAATGGCGTTTGACCCAACGATTGCATTGGAACAGTCGGTTGAATCAGTCGAGCGTGTAGAGGATGATGTTCTTAAACTAACTACCAACAAGGAAGTACATTATACGAAAACCCTGATTGTTACAGCTGGAAATGGGGCCTTCCAGCCGCGCAAGCTTAAAATTAAAGGTACTGATAAATATGAGGATACCAATTTGCATTATCATGTTAATGATATGAATAAATTTGCCGGTAAGAATGTCATGATCTGTGGTGGCGGCGACTCCGCTGTAGACTGGGCTCTTATGCTCGAACCTATTGCAAACCAGGTGACACTGGTCCACAGAAGGGATAAATTCAGAGCTCATGAACATAGTGTGGCCCAATTGGAGAACTCTAATGTGAAATTAATGACTCCTTTTGCGCCTGAAAAAATGATTGGTGAGGAACGAATAGAGCAAGTTGAATTACATGAAGTCAAAGGGGATCGAGTAGAGACGATTGATGTTGATGATGTCATCGTTAACTACGGATTTATATCGTCCCTGGGTCCCATTAAGGACTGGGAGCTTGAAATTGATAAAAACAGCATTGTTGTGAATTCTAAGATGGAAACCAATATAAAAGGGATTTATGCAGCCGGTGATATTTGTACGTATCCCGGTAAAGTCAAATTAATTGCCTCCGGTTTTGGGGAAGGACCGACAGCTGTCAATAATGCTAAAGCTTATATAGATCCGGGCGCACGTGTACAGCCCAAACATTCTACGAGCATGTTTTCGTGAGACATTAAAAGGAGACCCTTCCAGGTCTCCTTTTTTATGGTTCATTTTGAGCTGCTCGATCTTCACGATTCTTGATTGCTATATCTTTGACATGCTGGGAAACCTGAATTCCTCCAATCACATAAATAAAGGTTAGAATTAAGTTCTGAACATTCATGTCTATAGTCCCAAGGCGTACATACTGAAACATGGTAACCCCGAGCGTTATAAAAAAACCAATAATGATGGCACTAATCCTGTACTCATTCATCGACAAACAGTCCCGTAATGCCTGCTTCATTTAAGTGCACTCCTCTCAAAATAGATGGTTTACTATCATATATATGGAGAGAGGAACAAAAAAATTATCACATAAAAGAACCTGGCTTTTAGGTGTACAGCTGTCACTCGAGAAGAGCTTTTTGACGAAATCAAAATGGAACATCATTAAAAACATGAGGCATTTTAATAGAAGCAAAACAACAGTTGCCCCTCAGAACATAGAAAAGCTTGTAGAAAAGCCATTTGGTTTCTCTACAAGCTGTGGACTTCCTTTTAAAGGTAGTTTCCATTTTTATTCCTTAGCAGTTAGGGTCAGGGCTTCCTGCGTTTGTCGCTGTCTTAAAGGAAGAGCCGCACCCACAGGATACAATGGCATTCGGATTATCAATTGTAAATCCTCCGCCCATCATGTTCTGTTTAAAATCTATAGTTGTACCTTCTATAATAGCAGCATCTTGTCGGTTAATGACAACAGGAATCCCGTTCGATTCTTCTGTAAGATCCAGTTCTTCATTAATTTCATCTTCGAAGCCCATGGCATATGATAATCCACTGCAGCCTCCACCTTTTACACCAAAACGAAGACGTACATCACTAGAACCTTCTTCTTTCAACATTTCCTTTATCTGGTGACTTGCCGCTTCTGTAATATTTAGAATCATCCTGAGCCACTCCTTTCTTTCTTAATGCTAGTATACTAACCACTGTCATAATTATCAAATGGATTACCTGTCAATCGTTCACTCTCCGAGTTATGTTTGAATAGTGCTTACATGGAGAATAAGCATAGAAGACCACGCTTTAGAAAGTAGGATTATATTGGCTTCCACCTTGATCACTCATGTTCCATCTACAAGTTTACACCTGCTTGCAGGTGCTTTTATTATGTTTGCTTTTTTTGGTAAAGAAGATTATTCAATTAAACAGCGAGCTCTAGTTATGAGTCTGGGATTTATTGTTCTAATCCCGGATATACCTAAGTTTCTTGGTACTACAGCCTTCCATTCGCTGATCAGCCTGCCTTTTTTATCCTTGTTACTGGCTATCCTTATTCAAAAATGGACTAAAACGAGGTACTGGTATAGTTTATTAGCCACGTTTGCTACTTTTATAGGAGGCGCACTGCTCATCGATTGGATTGGAAATGGATCCCGCCTCCTTTCTCCCCTGTCAAATAAAAATTATGCATTCACACTGCTCAAACACGAGCTACTATTAATACTAATTATGACTGCTGTGTTACTTATCGTATTAAAGACAAGCAATAAATTGATTCTTACGGTCGGGTTACTTGTTGCCCTGAGTTTCTTATCCTTAAAAGCTTATGGGAAATTACAGTTACAAAGCTATTTACGAAATCAGGTTCAGGCTGCGCCTATAGAGTGGATAGACGTTGAACCACATGGGCTTTTGGGAAACGAGTGGGAATTCGTTGTAATGGCTCACGATAAAAAGATCCGCGGCACAGCCTCTTTGCTTGGAAGCGATGTAAAAATCACAAGCCGGCTCCAATGATCCTTATCCCTCTAGACGCTCGGCTGTATAACAAACAACAATCTCTTATATACATTGAAATCAACTCTTCTTAAAAGGCTTATTAAGCTATAGTACCGGATTGTGGAAGACTCGATTTCGAGATGTTGTGTGGAGAAGGGGCTCCAGGGGACGGCTCGCTTTTCGCGGCCCTGCACGACGCAGAGTCGTTCGACGTTGCCACACGGCGTGGCGATCATCCCACGCGCTGAGTCTCCTCAGGCTGGCGCCTTCCTGGGCCTCAACTGTCATGTTCATCCCGCAGGGGGTTCGCCGTTCACAAAATTAGAGTTGGGTTGGTGGGGAAACGATGAGACTCCCGTGGAAGAGGGATCTAGTGAGACCCCGAAGGTGTGAAACGACTGAGTTATCATGAACGAAAAACTAGCTCCTTACACGTAAATTCGTAGGTTAATCGGGTAAGGAATAAGTAAGAAACCCAAACCCTATCAGAGCTACATTACGGAAGGAGCTAGCTTACTATGAA
>NZ_JBQQCM010000016.1:0-60801 GCF_052246755.1 Halobacillus sp. B29 | reverse complement strand
TGACGTACTGGTTGGTTCGTTCAGTTTTCAAAGATCAAAAGTTTTCGTTTGCCGCTTCAAAACAGCGACTTAATAATCATATCATTGTGACTCGTTTAAGTCAACAACTTTTTTAAATGATTTTTTGTGTGTCGTTTTCGGTTTGCTTTATATTCGCTCGCCTTTCCCGACAACGATTAATAATATACCATGGATCAAAAATGGAATGCAATACTTTTAAGGGATTTTTTTATCTTTTTTTAAAATCTCCTCTATATATAGGAATTTAAAAAAACTAAAAAGCCCAGGGTAGTCCCTGAACTTTAGCATGAGCTTAGTTTTCTTTTTTCTTTTTAGGCATGTATTGCAGACATTCTTCCCGGGAGCCAAACCTCCGGAATATTTGAAATAAAACATCATACCGTTCTTCCATTGCTCTTTTAATCCCTGTATCTATTCGGTGGTCTCCTAAATCAAATGTGATTTCTTCCATCTCTCTTTTTAAAAGATATTCAATCTCACGTTGTTCTTGATCATTGATTATTATTCCGTGCATAGCCAGAACCTCCCTGATAACCAACCTTTATATATTTTTACCCCAAAATCATTGTTTTTAGCATAGGTTGTCCTTTTTTTCATATGTATAGAACATATTGGAAGGAAGGAGTTGCAGATACTTTGAGCTTTTATACGTGGAAAGTGGAACGGTTAAAGCGATATGGCGTTGTAGTAGCATTAGCACTATTTTGTGCGTTATTTCTTTGGTTAGGTCAATGGAGCCAACTTCCTGTTTTTTCTAATAATGGTGAACCTCGAGCATTAACCCAGGGGAGTGAGGATGTATCATTTGTCGCTTTGACTTTTAATATCAGCTGGGGAAGCGACAAAGTGTATGAAATTTTAGAGCAGCTGGAATCGCACCAGGCCCAGGCGACTTTTTTTGTTAGCGGTGAGTGGGCAGAACGCCACCCCGATATTGTGACAGCTATCCAGGAAGGAAAACATGAAATAGGAATGATGGGATATGAATATGAAAGCTATTTAGAATTAAAACCTGAACAAGTACGATCGGATTTAAGTAAAGCTCAGGAAACTTTTGAAAAACTAGGATTTGAAGAAATCAAATGGATCCGTCCCCCTCATGGACATATGGATAAAGAGATACTGAAACTGATTGAAAATCAAGGCATGCAGGCTGTGCAGTGGAGTCTGAACCCTAGAGATTGGGAAAACCCCGGAACAAACGCCATTATTGATCAAGTTTTAAACGAGGGTGAAAAAGGAGATATTATTTTATTACACGCTTCAGATTCTGTTAAGCAGACACCAAAAGCTTTAGAGGTCATTCTCCCTGGATTGAAGCAAAAAGGATTAAAATTAGTCAGCATATCCGAACTGGTAAGCGGCGGTGAATCAGAAACTACTCAAATTAATTAAAAATCAGCCACTGTGAAACCACAGTGGCTGATTAATTTAAGCAGCGTTTTCCTGATTATTTGTCAGGCGGTGAAGAAGAAGAAGCTGATAAGCATTACAAGCAAGCAGTGGAATAATCATCATCCATATATAGTCACTTCCCTGTGCTCTCAAAGCAGGAACCCATTCTACCGTGGTAACAACCACCATAAAAAACAGAGCTGGAATAAAAGCATGCCGCTTCGTCTCTTTTGCTTTTACAGTGGCCACCACTAAGGATATAACTAAAATTCCTAAGGCAGTTAATAAAAACCCTCCAATTGAACCTTCCTCAGACGCTTGATAACGGAAGTAAACGAGATCAAATAATGTAAAGGCAATTAAAAATAACTGCAGTGCAGGCCAAAAAGATCTGAATAAGCCTTTTCCAAACTGATTAACCGTTAGATAAGCAAAGAAGCCCATTTGACTAATGACACTGAATATAAATCCAAGACCGGAAAAGAATAATAACAAACCCACTAATTCAAATAATTGAAATGGCTGAAGAACTTCGGCATAAGAATTTTGTTTAAATATAAAACTGGTTACGAGGGTTAAAACTCCGCCAAGCAGCAGCGTCGTTAAAAATAACCTCACCCATTTACGACTATTCACGCGTGTTCCCCCTAAATGCAAAAAAGATTTTCTTACGTATTTTATCATGAAGCGCGGCTTTTTTCCTCCTGCCGTATAAAATTTGTCGAAACGCGAATAGTAAGACCAAGGAGAACGAAAGAAAGGGGACATCCTATCATGTCCAAAATTCGCTTTTTATGTCCCGTCATCATTCTTGTTTTCCTGGCAGCTTGTAACGGCAGCTCAGGAGCAAGCCAACAGGCGGATTATGATACAACGAAAAAAATGATTGTGGATATATTGAAAACCGATGAAGGCAAAGAAGCCCTCACGGAAGTTCTCTCTGATGAAAAAATGCAGCAATCCATGACTCTTGAATCCGAAGTCGTGGCCCAATCGGTCAGTGACACCTTAGTTTCTGATAAAGGGAAAGAGTTTTGGAGTAAGCTGTTTGCTGATCCTTCTTTCGTACAAGGTTTCAGCAAAACCTTGGAAGAACAAGAAAAGGATCTATTGAAAGGTTTAATGAAAGACCCTGAGTACCAGAAGCTCTTAATTGAGATATACAAAAATCCTGAAATGATGGAGCAAATGGTTACGGTTATGCAGGGACAGAAGTTCCGTGAACATCTTGAGAAGACAATACAGGAGACATTAAATAGTCCTGTGGTTCAAGCCAAGATGAGTGAAACGATGTTAAAGGCTGCAGAAAAAATGAAAACCAGTGAAGGTTCTTCCTCTTCCGGAGGAGAAGGCGAGCAAGGTGGAAGTGGAGAACAATCCGGCAGCGGTGGCCAGGAACAGGGCGGCGGATCTTCCCAGTAAAAATCACGCGTTTCCCTTAATGAAGGGAAACGCGTGATTTATTATTTAATACTTATCAATAATTTTAGCCGCAATATTCCGGTAGCTTAACCCGATTGGGTGATCGGATTGATAAACGGAAGGAGCGAACACATCTTCATCCTCGTACGGCTGCTGTAGAGGAATATGACCGAGCACGCCGGTTTGCAGTGTTTCAGCAAGCTTCGTTCCTCCTCCGCGTCCAAAGACAAATTCTTTATTTCCGGTTTCCTTACTTTCAAAGTAAGCCATGTTCTCGATAACTCCGAGGATTTCATGCTCTGTCTTCAAAGCCATCTGCCCAGCTCGTGCAGCTACAAAGGCAGCAGTCGGATGAGGAGTCGTCACAATAATTTCCTTAGACGAAGGAAGCATGGAGTGAACATCCAAAGCTACGTCCCCTGTGCCTGGCGGTAAATCAAGAAGTAGATAGTCAAGATCGCCCCATTCCACTTCTTTAAAGAAGCTTGTCAGCATCTTACCAAGCATAGGGCCCCTCCAAATAATTGGGGAGTTATCTTCCACAAAGAATCCCATGGAAACGACTTTTACTCCGAATCGCTCAACAGGGATAATCTTTTCCCCGCGGACAACCGGGCGCTCTTCCACACCCATCATATCCGGTACACTGAAGCCATAGATATCAGCATCAATGATTCCTACTTTTTTACCTAACCGCGTAAGTGCTACTGCCAAGTTGACCGTAACTGTTGATTTACCAACGCCGCCTTTACCACTGGCAATAGTAAGGAATTTTGTATTGGAGCCGCCATCAAGTAAAGATTCTTCCTGCTGACTTTCCGCTTCCGGCTGAAACTTATTAATCACATCTTCTGGAAGCTGATCAAATCGAAGCCCTACAGTAGCTGCCCCGCCGCTTTTCAGTGCGTTTACGATCGTCTGTTGAAGCTCCATTTGTTCTGCCGTGTTTGTTTTAGCAATTAACACTTTAACACTGACGTGGTTTTTTTCTTCTTTAATTGATATATCTTCAATCCCACCGGTTTCTTCTAACGTTTTATGTAAAAACGGATCTTCGATTGGATGAAGGATTTCTAGTACTTTTTCTTGTGTTAACAAAGCCGTTCACCATCCTTAGAAATGTTCAATAATGCTAGTATAACATATCTGAAACGCTTTCTAAGTAATTTGCTTACAATCCATTTTCAGAAGGATATTCTCTCTCGGTCACATACCGAAGTACCCCTTGATAAATGGAGGCAGCCATTTTTCTTTGATATTCCTCCGATTTTAGCAGCTCCCGCTCTTCTCCGTTCGAGAGAAATCCCGCTTCCACAAGTGCCCCCGGAGCCTCTACATGCTTAAGCAGATAAATGGACGTCAAATCCATAGCCTGTCGGTCAGTGTTTTCAAGATTCGTTCTAATTTCCGATTGAATGAATCTGGCCAGGTGTTCACTTTGGGGATTGTTTGAATTAAAGAAAGTCTGAGCTCCTCTCCATTTAGGAGATGGAATAGCGTTTAAATGAATACTTAAATAAAAATCCGCTTCTTTTTCTTTAATGTACTGAACTCGGTTACGAATATCTTCTGATTTCCGCCTGGATAAACTCCCGGCATTTTCAGAAGCCAGATCCTTATCTTCATTTCTGGTTAAATACACAAGTGCTCCTGCTTCCTGTAGATAGTCACGCAAGTATTCACTCATACGCAGGGTGATTTCTTTCTCCTGTGTACCATCTGTTCCTTCTGCTCCACCATCAGCCCCTCCATGTCCCGGATCAAGCACAATAATCTTTCCAGATAGAGGAGATGACCACAGTGTCCAGGCATCTTTTGCTTCCTGCAGAGGATAAGATACAAGGCAGACAAGTATAATTATTCCCACTAACCATAAGGTGGTCTTCATTTTACGGATCATTCTTCCACACTCCTTAAACTCCCTAATTCACTATATGGGACAAGAGTGAAGAATATGAACAAGTGATAGATGATCCATGTAACCCCTTCATACAGCAGTTCTGTTACGCTCTGTGAGACTTGCTGGATTCACTTGCTTTATCGATATCATTGGCAAATTTCCTATTTTCATTTGTAGACCTGAACACGTATAAACAGTCTCTGAAAAAGAATAGAAAAGGAACAATAGCCTATTCACTAACGACCTTTACAATTTAAAATACATGGATCTATTTTTTATAGTCATTTTTCTTCATAATAGTTAAAGAATCCTTACATATTGTCGTTCTGCCTATTTTACATTATCGCCTCCCTAACCATAGCTGGATCGCATATAAATACTATATCTGAAAACAGATGCTTGTATTGGAAAAGGAGGTTCAATATGAAAATCAAAGCAACTCAAATCCAGCAAGCGGTGGACAATATATCATGCATGCTTACGAATTTAACTTGTAGGGAGCTCCCCCAGCGAGGCGGTCGTCAAGGAAGAGTCTTTACCTTTCTCAACGGCAGTACCGTTACACTCCAACGAGTCAATCTACAGGTCACCGGAACCGCGATGGTTACTTTTGAAGACGAAACTACCGTGTCTGTTGAATTTAGTATTTGCGACCGTTATTACTTATGTGCTCCTCAAGGAACAGCCATCGACTGCCAGGTTATTGAATACTCGTGCGAGATTTGTACGGTTACCACTTCAGAAGTTACTGTAGTAATCGACTTATGTTTAGATGTAAAATCGTCTACTACAGTAACGTTAGACGTGGATGCTGTCTTCTGTAATCCCAGAGCACAGCAAATCGAAAAATCCTGCCCATCTCCAGTTCTCCCCCCGCAATGCCCGGCAGTGTTCGGTCGTGGAGTAGTAGAGAACAAAACCAGCTATCCAGCCCTCTCTTCGAACCCACTTATTGTTGTACAGCAAGGGGAAAAACTATGTATGCGTGCAGCTAAAGTTTACGATTGGATTCAGGACGGAATATATACTACGCTAGCGATTGCAAGACCTGCCATTACAGGTCGCATCTTTAACGTGGATCAAGGGACCCTTTATGATTTAATTGATGTCGCAGTTGAAGATGCAAATTCGGGGGACACATTACTCATTTCGCCAGGAGCTTATCCTCAGGATACTTCACTGATCATTGATAAGTCTTTAACACTTCGTGGAAGCTCTGCGGAACAGACCAGAATAACCTTCCCTGATACCCTCCCTGACGCTGCTGCCTTAAGACTACGCGCTGATAATATTAATGTAGAAAGGCTTTCTCTCTTCAGAACAACAGACGAAGATGCCGAGGAGGACACCTTACTAGAAATTCCTCAACGAGTACCAGGAGATTATTACGAAGGGATAACCATTCGTGATTCGATTCTCGAAGGTGGCAAACGAACTGCACGCATAAAGGGAAAGGACCTTATATTTGAACGAAACATTATCATTCATACGGGAGATGAAGAATCTTTAGAGATTCAAGGGGCCTTAGGAGAAACTGCCATTAAGGACAATACTTTTCGAGGCGGTGATTTAAGCCGTGGCACAGTCACGTTTGTAAGAGCCTTAGAAGAAGACCGATTTGCAGGAACATTGAGGCTCGAAAGGAACAGAGTGGAACGACATACCCAGCTTGCCTTATTCGACACGAGAAACTATGAAGATGTCTCTATTTTGGTTCGAGAGAACGAATTCGATCATGAGGATCGAGGAGGTAACTCTATTGTCTTCCTACCGTTTGAATTTCCTGAGGTAGAATCAATTCTTATTGAGGAGAATGAAGTAACCAACCCTAACCCAGGTTGGCTTGCTGTGTATGTGGATTACAGTTCCGGCGGCGATACTTCTCCAGAGCCGGGGCAGATCCAAGTGCTTATCAATCGATTTGTTTTTGAGCAGCCCTGGGGAGAAGAAACAGACATTATCTCACCTGTAGCTCCAGTCGGATTTACTGCTTCTGGTGAAGACTTTAATATGGGGCTAGAGGATTTTGAATTAGAAGGTAATATCGTACCCAACGAACCACCCCAGGAAATAGAATAATGAAGAATGAGAGAAAAGCACGTCATGACGTTCTTCTCTCTACATATTGAGTTCCCTCATAACAAGACCATAATTGTAAGGATCCTATCGAATTAGTTGCTAGGGCATGTTAATAATTAATAAAAAAAGACCCTCAACCAAAATGGTTGAGAGTCTTTGAAATGTTGATATCTTAACGTTTGGAGAACTGTGGAGCACGACGAGCACCTTTAAGACCGTATTTCTTACGCTCTTTCATACGTGCGTCACGCGTTAGCAATCCTGCGCGTTTTAGTGGTGTACGGTATTCTGGATCTGCTTCTAACAAAGCACGAGCGATACCGTGACGGATTGCACCAGCTTGTCCAGTGAATCCTCCACCGTCTACGTTTACATAAACATCATAGTTACCTTCTGTTTCTGTAACAGCTAAAGGCTGCTTCAGAATCATGCGAAGAGTTTCATATGGAAAGAAGTCTTCAGCATCACGTTTGTTGACTACTACACGACCAGTTCCTGGAACAAGACGTACACGAGCAGTTGATTTCTTACGACGTCCAGTACCGGAGTATTGTACTTGTGCCACTCTTGATTACCTCCTTTTATTATCCGCGAAGTTCGTAAACTTCTGGTTGTTGTGCTTCATGCTTGTGTTCGTTACCAGCATAAACATGAAGTTTCTTACCCATCTTACGTCCAAGGCTTCCTTTTGGCAGCATACCTTTAACAGCAAGTTCTAGCATTTGCTCTGGGTATTTCGTGCGCATTTCGTTAGCTGAACGGGCTTTCAAGCCACCTGGGTGGTTTGAATGACGATAGTAGATCTTGTCATTGATTTTGTTACCAGTCAATTGAATCTCTCCAGCGTTGATGATGATTACATGATCACCTGTGTCAACATGGGGAGTGTACGTTGGTTTATTTTTACCGCGAAGGATCGCAGCAACTTCGCTTGATAAACGGCCAAGTGTCTGCCCTGCAGCATCCACAACATACCATTTACGTTCCACGTTGTTTTCATTTGCCATGAAAGTTGTGCGCATGTCGGTTTCCCTCCTGAATTGTTAATTTTTACAAAGCTTCGTTTATTTATCTCAAATACGATTAGTTTCCGGGGCTAATCGTGGTATAGAAATAAAATGCCATAGAATATAATATAACACTCTTATTACTAATGTCAAGAGAATACACACCAGGAATCGTTGTTATTATAAAAAAATTTATTATCCGCCCTTATTCATAATCAACCTTCCATAAGAAAAGTCCATGCGGAGGAGCCGTATTTCCTGCGAATTCACGATTCTCTTTCTCAAAAATAGACGGAATATCTGCTGGTTCTCTTTCGTGATGCCCTACTTCAAGCAATGTACCTACAATGATCCTCACCATATTATACAAGAAACCTGAACCTTTGAATTGAAAGATGAGTTCTTCACCTTTCTGAACTACAGAAGCCTGATGAATGATGCGTACTTTGCTTCCTTTCACATCAGACTTTGGTGAACAAAAAGAAGTAAAGTTATGCTCCCCTTCTATATAGCGGCAAGCTTCTTTCATAGCGGGGACATCCAATTCTTTTCTAATATGATAATAATAATGGCGCTTAAAAATATTTGGTTCTTTAGAATTCCAAATGAAATAGCGGTATTCTTTTCCAGTGGTATCGTAGCGAGCATGAAAATCGCTGCTTACCGGTTCAGCCTTTGTTACCGTAATGTCTGCAGGAAGCATAGTAGCGAGGGCACGTTTCCAATTCTCCATTGGAAGCTTCAGCTCGGTATCAAAATGAATGACTTGTCCGATCGCATGAACCCCGGAGTCCGTTCGCCCAGAAGCTATCACTTTTATTTTCCGGCCCTTATGAATTTTAGTAAGAACTTTTTCTAATTCTTCCTGTACGGTTTTTCCATTTAGTTGAACTTGATACCCCGCATAGTTGGTACCGTCATATTGAATGATACATCGTATTCGCTGCAAAACGTTTTCCTCCATTTAACTCCTGGTTAAGAAAAGCCCAATCACTAATATAATGAACATGATATATAAATAGACGTCTGATTTACCTAAGTGGAGCTCTCTTAATTTTGTTCGGCCTTCACCGCCTTGATAACCTCGCGCTTCCATGGCCATAGCGAGCTCCTCAGCTCTTTTAAAAGCACTGACAAACAAAGGTACCAAAAGAGGGATTACCGCCTTCACACGGTCTTTAAATGAGCCTGTGCGGAAATCTACTCCCCGGGAAGCCTGTGCTTTTGATATTTTCTCTGTTTCTTGCATAAGAGTAGGAATGAATCTTAGAGAGATAGACATCATTAAGGCTAGTTCGTGTACAGGAAAGTTCACTTTTTTCAAGGGGCCTAAAAGCTCTTCTATCGCATCCGTAATTTCAATAGGTGTAGTAGTAAATGTTAAAAGGGACGTCACCATGATTAAGAGAAAGAATCGAAGGGATATAGCAGCTCCCTGAATGAGACCCTCTTCATATATTTCCCACCCTAATATACTAACCAATACCTCTCCCTGTTTGGTTACTATAAGGTGAAGCAGGAAAGTGAAAATTACCAAAAACCATACAGGCTTAAGACCCTTCATAATATAACTTAGCGGGATACGGGAAGTGGCAGCACTTCCGATAGCAAAAAAAGCAAGAAGTCCATAACTCATAACAGAATTAGCAAAAAACACAATGATGACAAAGAAAAAAATAATCGCAATTTTAGACCTTGGATCCAGCCGGTGAACAAACGAATCACCCGGAATATACTGACCGATGATCATTGAATTACTCATACACCCGGTCCCCTTTCACTATACGGGTTAATTCCTTTGCTAATTCTGCTATGCTCTGACCCGTGTATTCAATTTCAACTCCGAGCTGTTTCCTGACTTTTGTTACAAACTGTATAACCTCAGGAACATCCAGCTGCACATCCTCAAGCGCTTGTTGTTGTTTAAAGATCTCCAGCGGAGCACCTTCCATATAAACCTTACCATGATTGAGAATCACAATGTGATCTGCATAAGCAAGTGCATCTTCCATGCTGTGAGTGACTAAGATAGTAGTAAGCTGCTTATCTTTATGCAGTCGATGGAACATATTCATAATTTCTTTTTGGCCATTAGGATCCAGCCCTGCGGTGGGCTCATCAAGCACAAGTACTCGCGGATCCATGGCAAGAACTCCCGAAATAGCTACCCGACGCATTTGACCTCCGCTTAAGTCAAAAGGAGATCGTTCGAGGAGGTCCTCATGAATTTGAGTTGCTTTTACGGCTTCTCGTGTTCTTCGGTGGATTTCTTCTTGCGGCACCCCAAAGTTTTGAGGACCAAATGCAATATCCTTTGCTACGGTTTCCTCGAATAATTGGTGCTCCGGGTACTGAAAAACAACTCCCACTTGTTCACGAAGCTTTCTAAGCTGCTTGTTTTTTTCATTAGCCTTAAGATGATACTCTCCAACTTTCACCTCACCACTAGTCGGCTGAAGCAATCCATTCAAATGCTGTATAAGAGTCGATTTACCTGATCCTGTATGACCTATTACAGCGACGTAGGAACCGGAGTTGATCCTAAAGGACACCTCATCCAACGCTCGGTGCTCAAATGGGGTATTGGGTTGATAGGTATAACTTACCTTGTTGAATGAAATGTCCATAATTCCTCCAGTAACTCCTGGTGATTCAGTGGCTCACGTGTTAGAGGCAGACCAGCGTCCTTTAATTCATCTGCCAGTTTGCTTACAAAAGGAGTATCTAAGCCAATTTCAATTAATTGTTTCTTCTTCGTGAAAAGCTCTCTTGGAGTGTCTTCCATCCAAATCTCTCCCATATTCATTACAATCACCCTGTCCGCCTGCGTAACTTCTAATAAATCATGAGTAATAGTGATGAGGGAAAGATCCCGCGCGTATTGCACTTCACGAATGGTTTCCATAATTTCTTTTCGACCTTTAGGATCAAGCATCGCAGTTGCTTCATCCAGAATAATATATTGGGGTGATACGGCTAGAACACTCGCAATGGCGACTCTTTGTTTTTGCCCTCCAGAAAGCCGATGAGGTTCATGCCGTTCATAACCATTCATCCCAACGGCTTCTAAGCTCTCTGTAATACGTTCTAACATTAAGTCTCTTTCCATACCGTGATTCTCCATACCAAAAGCCACGTCATCTCTAACAGTGGTACCCACAAACTGGTTGTCCGGATTCTGAAAAACCATCCCTACCTTCCTCCGTATATCCCATACAGTTGAAGCGGTAACGGGCTGACCATCTACTAAGATTTCCCCTTCTTGAGGAAATAACAAACCATTCATTAACTTTGCAATGGTAGATTTCCCAGATCCGTTATGCCCAATCATCGCTACCCATTCATTATTATAAATCGTAAAACTTACGTCTTTCAGAACCCACGGCATATCTTCCTGGTACCGAAATGAAACATTTCTAAACTCGATCTGAGTGCTCCCCATACATTTCCCCTCCACTCATCTGACTATTTCCCAGGAAATACGACATATTTCTGGATTTCAGACCTTTGCTTACATCCATAACATATTTTTGAGACCTTCAGGCCAAAGTAGATATAGTATTTTTGACAAATAAAAAAAGGGCTGGATTCAACCTCACGATGAGATTCATTCCTGCCCTTTTATACCAGTGGTAGTCATTAAACTAATTCAATGATCGCCATTTTAGCTCCATCACCTTTACGCTCGCCTAGCTTAAGCACGCGAGTGTAACCACCTTGACGGTCCTCATAGCGTGGGCCAATGTCAGAGAATAGCTTTTGTAAAGCTGTTTGATCTCCTTCTTCATCAGCGTCAGCCTTATAGAGGAATGACTCAGCTTGACGACGGGCATGAAGATCGCCGCGTTTACCTAGAGTAATCATTTTTTCTACCACAGAACGAAGCTCTTTTGCTTTAGCTTCTGTTGTTTCTAAACGCTCATGAATGATCAAGTCGGTCGCTAAGTTGCGAAGAAGCGCCAAACGTTGATCAGTTGTACGTCCTAGTTTTCTAGCCATTGATAATCCCTCCCTTACCGTTAACTCTGTGATGCTCTATTAATCAGTCTTCTTTTCTTAAACCTAGTCCAAGTTCATCCAACTTGTACTTCACTTCTTCAAGTGACTTGCGTCCAAGGTTACGGACTTTCATCATATCTTCTTCCGATTTATTCGCAAGTTCCTGTACTGTATTAATACCAGCACGCTTCAAGCAGTTGTATGAACGAACGGAAAGATCAAGCTCTTCAATCGTCATCTCAAGAACTTTCTCTTTTTGGTCCTCTTCTTTTTCAACCATGATTTCAGCTTTTTGAGCTTCATCCGTTAAGCCGACAAAGATATTGAGGTGCTCCATATAGATCTTAGCTCCAAGAGAAATGGCTTCTTCGGGACGAATGCTTCCGTCAGTCCACACGTCCAAAGTAAGTTTATCGAAGTTTGAAGTTTGACCAATTCTTGTATTTTCAACTTGATACGTTACACGGGATACTGGCGTAAAGATTGAATCAACCGGGATCACGCCAATTGGCAGGTCCTCATGGTTGTTTCCTTCTGCAGGTCGATATCCTCGACCACGTTCCGCTGTAATACGCATACGAAGATTAGCTGTGCTATCTAATGTGGCGATATGAAGGTCCGGGTTAAGAACTTCAACATCACTATCATGCGTAATATCAGCAGCTGTGACTTTTCCTTCACCCTGCACATCAATCTCTAAAGTCTTTTCTTCGTCAGAATAAACTTTCAAAGCTAGTTTCTTCAGATTCAAAATAACAGTGGTTACATCTTCTACGACACCATCAATAGTCGAGAATTCGTGAAGAACACCCTCAATTTGAACTGATGTTACAGCAGAGCCAGGAAGTGAGGATAATAGGATACGACGCAAGGAGTTACCTAGAGTTGTACCATACCCACGCTCAAGCGGTTCTACGACGAACTTACCAAAAGTGGACTCATCGCTGATCTCAACCGTTTCAATTTTTGGCTTTTCAATTTCGATCATTTACACTAAACCCTCCTTCAAAACGTCGAAACCCCGGTTAGACTTTGGTCTAACCGAAATTCCTCAGGTAGGCAGTTCCGATACAAGACAACTGCTTTTTTCACTGTCTACATGCGCTTGATTTAAAAACCTATCATAACCCATTATAGACAGGGTGACAAATTCTATTCAGAACTATTATACGCGACGACGTTTTGGTGGACGGCAACCATTGTGTGGAACTGGAGTCACGTCACGGATTGCCGTGATATCAAGACCAGCTGCTTGTAGTGAACGGATCGCTGCTTCACGACCTGCACCAGGGCCTTTAACTGTAACTTCTAGAGTTTTCATACCGTTGTCCATAGCATCTTTCGCTGCAGCTTCTGAAGCCATTTGAGCAGCAAATGGAGTAGATTTACGGGATCCTTTGAAACCAAGGGAACCTGCACTGCTCCAGCTGATGACGTTTCCTTGAACATCAGTGATCGTAACGATTGTGTTGTTGAATGTAGAGCGGATGTGTGCCATTCCCGACTCTATATTCTTTTTCGCCTTACGTTTACGAGTACGTGTGTGTCCTTTACGTGCCATAAGGTTAGCTTACCTCCTTTATCTTTCGTTTATTTACGCTTGTTGGCCACTGTACGACGTGGGCCTTTACGTGTACGAGAGTTGTTTTTTGTCTTTTGTCCACGAAGCGGAAGCCCGCGGCGGTGACGGATTCCACGGTAAGAACCGATCTCAATCAAACGTTTAATGTTTAGAGAGTTCTCACGGCGAAGATCACCTTCAACGTTTTGGTTATCAACTGCTTTACGAATCTTAGCAAGTTCGTCTTCTGTAAGATCGCGAACACGAGTGTTCTCTGATACGCCGGCTTCAGCCAGAATCTCAGCAGCTAGTGATTTACCAACACCATAGATATAAGTTAATGAAACGACGATGCGCTTATCGCGCGGAACGTCTACACCTGCTATACGTGCCATGTGCTACGTACACCTCCTTCAGATTAACCTTGTTTTTGTTTATGCTTAGGGTTTTCACAGATTACCATGACTTTACCTTTTCGTTTGATGACTTTGCATTTTTCGCAAATTGGTTTTACAGAAGGCCTTACCTTCATCATCCATACCTCCTTTAAGATCGGAGTTTTTATTTATAACGGTACGTAATACGTCCTTTACTTAAATCATACGGGGATAGCTCAACCGTCACTTTGTCCCCTGGCAGAATTCGAATGAAGTGCATGCGAATTTTACCAGAAACGTGTGCTAATACGGTATGACCGTTCTCGAGTTCAACCTTAAATTGTGCATTTGGTAAGGTTTCAACGATTGTCCCCTCAACTTCAATTACATCGTCTTTCGCCATCGAGTTGATCTCCCTTCTTCAAATCAGTCACTGCTTCATTGACATATTTTGATACGGCAAATCGAAGCTTGCCATTTGTGACACGACCAGTTTCTAGAAGGCTGTTCTGGACTTCCGGAGAGATGAAATCCATAAGCTCAATATGCTGCAAATTCTTTTTCTTTGGTCGATCATACTTACGTTTCTCTCCGTCGGCAAGCAGCACAAAGCGGCCATCCAGTACATCGATAACTACCGCATACTGTCCTGCCTCACGCCCCTGCACAATACGAACAATTTGACCTATTCGTGGACTCGACTCAGATTCGTTCAAACACGATCACCTTCATTTAGGATTTAGTTAATACTTCGTAACCCTCTTCTGTAATCGCGATGGTGTGTTCAAAATGCGCACACATTTTACCATCTTTTGTGACCACAGTCCAACGATCTGGCAGGGTTTTTACGTAACGTGTCCCCGCGTTCACCATTGGTTCTACAGCCAATACCATTCCAGGCTTGAGTCGAGGACCTTTATTCGGCGGACCGTAATGAGGTATCTGGGGATCCTCATGAAGCTCCTTGCCTACTCCGTGTCCTACATACTCACGTACAATCGAATATCCTTTCGATTCTGCGTAGCTTTGAATGGCATGGGATATATTTGAAAGGCGCTCACCTGGGTTTGCTTCATCAAGTCCTTTGAACAATGATGTCTCTGTCACTTTTAGCAAATCCAATGTTTTATCATCTACAGTGCCGACTGGGTACGTCCAAGCCGAGTCACCATGATAACCCTTGTATTTAGCACCAATATCAATACTGATAATATCTCCTTCATCCAATACCCGATCACCAGGTATTCCATGGACGAGCTCTTCATTGACCGACGTGCAAATACTACCACGGAATCCATTATAACCTTTAAAAGATGGGATTGCATCCATACTGCGTATGAAATCATCAGCAATCTTATCCAATTCGCCAGTCGTTATGCCTGGGTGGATTTTTCTTTCCAGCTCCTGGTGCGTTAAGGCGACTATCCTGCCAGCTTCACGCATGATATCTAATTCCCGTGGTGTTTTACAACTAATCATTTAGATAGGTCTCCAAGTACTTCATCAATGTTTTTGAATACGTCGTTGATATCCTTATCCCCTTCAAAAGACACTAAATATCCTTTGTCGCGATAGAAGTCCAGAAGTGGCTGCTGTTGTTCCACATTCACTTCAAGGCGCTTCCTTACAGTTTCCGGTTGATCGTCTTCTCGCTGAATCAACTCAGAGCCATCATGATCGCATTTCCCTTCCTCTTTTGGAGGATTGAATACTACATGATAAGTGGCACCGCAAGTCGGGCAGATGCGTCGTCCAGTCAGACGCTCGATGAGTTGGTCTTTTGGAACATCAATATGAAGCACATGATCTAACGTGTCATCCATATCGCTTAACAAATTCTCAAGGGCGTCAGCTTGAGCAATGGTTCTCGGAAAGCCATCCAGAAGAAAACCTTCCTTACAATCCGGTTTGCTCAGACGCTCGCGAACGATTCCGATGGTAACTTCATCCGGAACCAATTCGCCTTTGTCCATATATGATTTTGCTTCCTTACCTAGCGCTGTTCCTTCTTTGATAGCTAAACGGAACATATCTCCAGTTGAGATATGAGGGATGTTATATTTTTCGACTATCTTCTCTGCCTGTGTGCCTTTACCAGCACCAGGAAGACCCATCAGAATTAAGTTCAACGTGTTCCCCTCGCTCTCATTATTCATTAGTTCTTCACTAATTATTTAATAAAACCTTTATAGTGACGTTTCACAAGCTGACTCTCCAGCTGTTTCATCATTTCCAGAGCAACCCCAACAACGATGAGTAAGCTGGTTCCGCCAATTTGAACGGTTGGCGGCAGTTGTGCCACAGAACCTAAGATGATCGGCAGGATTGAGACAGCTGCCAGGAAAATAGATCCTACAAACGTTAACCGGTACATCACACGTGTCAAATACGTTTCTGTATTTGCACCAGGACGTATCCCTGGGATATACCCGCCTTGCTTCTTCAAGTTCTCTGCCATTTGTTCTGGGTTAACCTGAACAAAAGTATAGAAATAAGTGAAGGCAATGATCAACGCTACATAGATAATCATCCCAGGCCAATTCTGGTAATCAAAGATATATTGAATAACAGATGCTATTTCACTATTTTCGAAGAATCCAGCTACTGTTCTAGGCGCGATAATAAAGGATATCGCGAAGATTACTGGAATTACTCCTGCAGCATTAACCTTGATTGGTAAATGAGTGGAATGTCCTCCAACAGGAGAACGGTTTACCAAGCGCTTGGCATACTGGATAGGAATTTTACGCAATGCCTGCTGGATGAAAATAACTCCAACTACAACGGCTACTATAACAAGTGCGATTAACGCAATGATCACAAGATTGATAAACAGTTGCTCTCCTGCACCGGAGATATACTGATCATACAACTGGTTTACACCGGTAGGAATCGCAGCTACAATACCCGCAAAAATCAGAATGGAAATACCATTTCCGACGCCGTGGGATGTGATTTGTTCACCAAGCCACATAAGGAAAGCTGTTCCGCCTGTTAATACCAGAGCAATTACCAGGAATTTCGTTACGCCTGGATCCGCGATCAACTGACCGCCTGCCAGAGCATTAAAACCAATCGACATTCCAATTGCCTGAATGAAAGCGAGAGCGATCGTTCCATAGCGGGTAAACTGAGCTAATTTTCGACGGCCGACTTCACCTTGCTTTTTCCATTCCGCAAACTTAGGGACAACATCCATCTGTAACAATTGCATGATGATTGAGGCTGTAATGTAAGGCATGATCCCCATGGCAAAGATGGAGAAGTTCTGTAATGCCCCGCCTCCAAATGTGTTCAAAAAGCCAAAAGCGTTTTGTTCATCCATGAAGTTAATAGCATCTCTGTTTGTAAATGGTACAGGGATGAATGTCCCTAACCGGAATACGATCAGCATAGCTAAAGTGAAAAAGATTTTCCGCCGAATATCACCCACGCGCATAAAATTGGAGATTGTACGGAACATTAAATCACCTCAGTTTGACCGCCCGCTGCTTCAATTGCTTCTTTCGCTGAAGCAGAGAACTTATGAGCTTTCACTGTAAGTTTTTTATCGATAGATCCTTTACCAAGAACTTTAATTCCGGATTTTTGGTTGCTTACCGCACCAGATTCAAGCATTAGTTCAGGAGTAACCTCTGTTCCCTCTTCAAAACGGTTAAGAGCATCAAGGTTGATAATCGCAAATTCCTTACGGTGTACGTTAGTGAAACCACGTTTTGGAAGACGCTGGAATAGTGGCATTTGTCCACCTTCGAAGCCTGGACGAGTTTTGCTGCCAGAGCGCTGACCCTGTCCTTTGTGGCCACGACCGGATGTTTTACCATTTCCAGAAGCCATTCCACGACCTACACGATTACGTTCTTTACGAGCGCCTTTTGCCGCTTTAAGTTCATGCAGTTTCATGCGAGCACCTCCTTATTTCTTTTCTAGTTAAACTTCTTTAATCGATACAAGGTGAGATACCTTATTAGCCATACCTCGGATCGCTGGGTTATCTTCAAGTACGACAGTTTGGCGGATCTTATTCAGACCCAGCGCCTTGACAGTAGAGCGTTGATCCTTCGGTCTACTAATAACACTGCGCGTGAGGGTAATTTCTAATTGTTTTTTAGCCATTATATTTCCCTCCTTATCCTACAGTTCTTCTACGGACTTCCCACGAAGTCTTGCAACGTCTTCTGCGCGCTTAAGCTCGCTAAGTCCAGTAAGTGTTGCACGCACCATGTTAATAGGTGTGTTAGAACCTAGTGACTTAGAAAGGATGTCTTGGACACCTGCAAGCTCAAGTACCGCACGGACAGGTCCACCTGCGATGACTCCAGTACCTTCAGCAGCTGGTTTCATCAAGATGCTTCCTGCACCGAAACGTCCAGTAATCTCGTGTGGAATAGTCGTATCTTTAATTGGTACTGTGATTAGGTTTTTCTTAGCATCATCAATTGCCTTCTTGATAGCTTCTGGTACTTCTTGAGCTTTTCCTGTACCAAAACCTACATGACCATTTTTATCTCCTACAACAACCAATGCAGCAAAACGGAAACGGCGTCCGCCTTTTACAACTTTTGCAACACGATTGATTGTTACTACGCGTTCTTCAAGATCTAATTTATTAGGGTCAATTTTGTTATTCATTTATGTCCCTCCTTTAACGATTAAAATTGTAGGCCGGCTTCACGCGCGGCTTCTGCTAGAGCTTTCACACGTCCATGGTACAAGTAACCTCCGCGGTCAAATACTACGATATCATAACCGTTATCAACCGCACGCTTCGCAAGCAATTCGCCGACTCTTTGAGCAGCTTCTACGTTACCTGTTACGTCTAGATCAAAGCCGTTTTCCATAGTAGATGCGCTCGCTACAGTTACTTGGCTCTCGTCATTGATTAATTGAGCATAAATGTGTTTGTTAGAGCGATATACGTTCAAACGCGGACGTTCAGCTGTTCCGAAAACATTCTTACGAACGCGTGCATGACGCTTTTTACGAACGACATTCTTATCTGCCTTTGTGATCATCTGGGTCACTCCTTTCTATACATTACCTACGAATCTTACTTACCTGTTTTACCTTCTTTACTGCGTACACGCTCACCCTGGTAACGAATACCTTTACCTTTATAAGGTTCTGGTGGACGGATCGCACGAATTTTAGCAGCAACAGCTCCGACTAATTCTTTGTCGATACCTTTGATGGTTAATTTCGTGTTGGTAGGGACTTCAATTTCAATACCTTCGCGGACCGGGACCTCAACAGGGTGGGAATAGCCAGCGTTAATAACTACTTTTTCTCCCTGCTTTTGAGCACGGTAACCTACACCAATAATTTCAAGGGATTTTTCGTATCCTTTGGAAACACCTTCAACCATATTAGCGATCAGGCTGCGGGTAGTACCGTGAAGAGCACGATGTTCTTTGTGGTCACTAGGACGCTCTACTGAAAGAACATTATCTTCAATCTTCACTGTCATGTCCTTGTGGAAAGTACGAGTCAATTCGCCTTTTGGACCTTTTACTGTGATCGTATTGTTATCCTGAATGATTTCTACACCTTCAGGAATTTCTAATGTTTTTAAACCTACGCGAGACATATTTTTGCACCTCCTGTCTTATCTGAGTTTTCTACCAGATATAAGCTAGGACTTCGCCACCGATGGCTTGTTCACGAGCTTCTTTATCTGTTAATACACCTTTTGAAGTAGATACTACGGCTATACCAAGTCCATTAAGAACTTTTGGAAGCTCTTCAGCTTTTGCATAAACACGTAGTCCTGGTTTACTGATACGTTTCAGGCCGCTGATCACACGTTCGTTGCTTTGTCCATATTTAAGGAAGATGCGAAGAACGCCTTGTTTACTGTCTTCAACATATTCATAATCACGTACAAAACCTTCACGTTTTAGAATGTCAGCAATTTCTTTCTTCATGTTGGAAGCTGGAAGCTCAAGCTTCTCGTGACGCACCATGTTAGCGTTACGAATACGCGTAAGCATATCTGCAATTGGATCTGTCATTGTCATAACTCATTTACCTCCTTCCCTGTCTCGGGTTTACCAGCTGGCTTTTTTGACACCAGGGATTTGTCCTTTATATGCAAGTTCACGGAAACAAATACGGCAAAGCTTAAACTTACGAAGTACAGAGTGAGGACGTCCGCAACGTTCACAGCGTGTGTACTCACGTACTTGATACTTCTGGTTACGCTTCTGTTTCGCGACCATTGATTTTTTAGCCACTATTTTCCCTCCTTATGGTTAGATCGTTATTTCTGAAACGGCATACCGAATTGAGTCAATAGCTCACGAGCTTCTTCGTCAGAATCAGCTGTTGTAACGATAACGATGTCCATACCACGCACTTTATTTACTTTATCGTAATTAATTTCTGGGAAAATTAATTGTTCTTTAACGCCAAGTGTGTAGTTTCCACGTCCGTCAAAAGCTTTTTTAGAAATACCACGGAAGTCACGCACACGTGGTAGAGATACTGAGATAAGCTTTTGGAAGAATTCATACATACGCTCTCCGCGAAGGGTAACTTTTGCACCGATAGGCATACCTTCACGTAGACGGAAACCTGCGATTGATTTCTTAGCTTTCGTAATGACAGGTTTTTGACCTGAAATTAATGTTAATTCTTCTACTGCTGTATCCAGAGCTTTTGCGTTCTGAACAGCATCACCAACACCCATGTTGATAACGATTTTCTCGACTTTAGGCGTCTGCATAACTGACTCATATTCAAATTTGTTCATCAGAGATGGAACAATTTCTTCTTGATATTGTTTTTGTAGTTCGTTCATCGTGTGGCCCTCCTTTCATATCTGGATTATTTATCTAGTGCTTCACCAGATTTTTTCGCGATACGAACTTTCTTACCGTCCTCGACTTTGTATCCAACACGTGTTGGCTCGCCAGTCTTAGGATCGATCGGTAATACGTTAGAAACGTGGATAGATGCTTCCTGTGTCAGGATTCCACCTTGGGGATTTTCTTGTGATGGTTTAGCGTGTTTTTTAACTTCGTTAACACCTTCTACAAGAACACGTTCCTTTTTAGGATAAGCTTCAAGGATCGTCCCTTGCTTGCCTTTATCCTTACCAGTAATAACCATTACTTTGTCACCTTTTTTTACGTGCATGCTTCGCGCACCTCCTTAACAAGGCATTTCGTTCGAACATTATAATACTTCTGGAGCTAGAGATACGATCTTCATGAATTTAGCTTCACGAAGTTCACGAGCTACCGGTCCAAAGATACGGGTACCGCGTGGTCCTTTATCATCACGAACGATTACTGCTGCGTTTTCATCGAAACGAATGTAAGAACCATCTTTACGGCGCATACCGCTTTTAGAACGTACAATAACTGCTTTAACTACCTCACCTTTTTTAACAACGCCCCCTGGTGTTGCTTGTTTCACAGTTGCGGTGATAATGTCACCGATATTTGCTGTTTTACGACCAGATCCGCCCAAAACTTTAATCGTTTGGATTTCACGGGCACCAGAGTTGTCTGCAACTTTTAAACGAGACTCCTGTTGAATCATACCATGTAACCTCCCTTCGGATTAACTCCGAGCGAACTTTAATTAGATAATTACGGACTCTTCTACGACTTCTAGCAGGCGGAAACGTTTCGTTGCTGATAGCGGACGAGTTTCCATAATACGGACAACATCTCCAGTTTTAGCCTGGTTATTTTCGTCATGAGTCTTGAATTTTTTAGAATACTTTACGCGTTTGCCATAAAGTTTGTGGAATTTGTAAGTTTCAACTAAGACAGTGATGGTTTTATCCATTTTGTCAGATACGACACGGCCAGTGTAAACTTTACGATTGTTACGTTCAGTCATGTGAGGGTGACCTCCTCTCATCTATTAGTTATTTACGCCTAGCTCACGTTCGCGAGCAACAGTTTTCATGCGTGCAATAGACTTGCGAACTTCACGAATACGTGCAGTGTTCTCAAGTTGACCTGTTGCCAGCTGAAAGCGCAGGTTAAAAAGTTCTTCTTTTAGAGACTTAACTTTTTGTTCAATTTCGGCAGTGGTTAATTCGCGGATTTCATTAGCCTTCATTGATTTCACCACCAATTTCTTCACGTTTTACAAATTTAGTACGAATCGGAAGTTTGTGAGATGCAAGGCGAAGTGCTTCGCGTGCCACCTCTTCAGAAACTCCTGCGATTTCAAACATGATTTTTCCTGGTTTCACTACAGCTACGAAACCTTCTGGAGCACCTTTACCGGAACCCATACGAACTTCTAGGGGTTTAGCAGTATAAGGCTTGTCAGGGAAGATTTTGATCCAAACTTTACCGCCACGTTTCATATAACGAGTCATCGCAATACGCGATGCCTCGATTTGACGGGCTGTGATCCACGCTGGATCGATAGCTTGCAAACCATATTCTCCGAATGATACTTCAGTACCGCCTTTTGCACGGCCTTTTAAGCTAGTACGGTGCTGTTTACGATATTTAACACGTTTTGGCATTAACATAATGCTTTTCCCCCTTCCTTACTTGTCTGTTTTAGTTGGAAGGACTTCTCCACGGTAGATCCACACTTTTACACCAAGTTTTCCGTAAGTGGTGTCTGCTTCTGCAGTTCCATAATCGATGTCTGCACGAAGTGTGTGTAGTGGTACTGTTCCTTCACTGTAATATTCTGCACGAGCGATATCCGCGCCACCTAGACGACCAGATACTTGGGTACGAATACCTTTGGCTCCTGCACGCATAGCGCGTTGAAGTGTTTGTTTTTGAGCACGACGGAAAGAAACACGGTTTTCTAACTGACGAGCGATATTGTCAGCTACAAGTGTAGCATCCAAATCAGGCTTTTTAACTTCCACAATGTTAATGTGAACGCGTTTGCCGGTCAAGTCATTGAGAGCTTTACGAAGCGCTTCAACTTCAGAGCCGCCTTTACCGATAACCATACCTGGTTTCGCCGTGTGTACGGTGATGTTTACGCGGTTAGCTGCACGTTCAATTTCAACAGTAGAAATAGCAGCGTCTTTTAGACGTTTTTCAACAAATTCACGAATCTTAATATCTTCATGTAACAAGTCTGCGTAGTCTTTGCCAGCGTACCATTTGGATTCCCAATCACGGATGACGCCGATACGAAGACCTACTGGATTAATTTTTTGACCCACTGATTATCCCTCCTTTTTTTCTGATACGACCACTGTGATGTGGCTGGTACGTTTATTAATTTGGCTTGCACGTCCCATTGCACGTGGGCGGAAACGTTTAAGAGTTACACCTTCATTAACAAACGCTTCGGAAACATATAAATTCTCCGGATCCATTTCATAATTGTGTTCTGCATTTGCAATCGCAGAGTTAAGAAGTTTCTCAACTACTGGAGATGCGCCGCGCTGTTTTAAATTCAATGTCGCGAGCGCTTCACCTACCTCTTTCCCCCGAATCAGATCGATAACTAATCGGGCTTTGCGAGGAGCGATGCGAACGGTTTTAGCAACTGCTTTAGCTTGCATTAGAGTGCCTCCTCTCTACTTAGCGTTTTGTTTTCTTGTCATCGCCAGAGTGTCCCTTGAACGTACGGGTTGGCGCGAATTCACCTAGCTTATGTCCGACCATATCTTCTGTCACATAAACTGGTACGTGTTTACGTCCGTCATAAACGGCAATTGTGTGTCCGACAAAGTTAGGGAAGATGGTAGAACGACGAGACCATGTCTTCACCACTTGGTGTTTACTGTCTTCGTTCAACTTCTCAACTTTTTTCATCAAATGATCATCTACAAAAGGTCCCTTTTTCAGGCTGCGGCCCATGAATAAACCTCCCTTCGCAATTGAAAGACGGGTATTATCGCCCGCCCGACAATTCCGTTATTTTTTACCTCTTCTACGAACGATATATTTATCAGACTGCTTGTTGCGTTTTCTTGTCTTGTAACCAAGAGTTGGTTTACCCCATGGAGTAACAGGAGAAGGCATACCGATTGGCGCACGGCCTTCACCACCACCGTGTGGGTGATCACTAGGGTTCATAACAGAACCACGTACGGTTGGGCGCTTGCCTTGCCAGCGGGAACGTCCAGCTTTACCAACACTGATTAATTCGTGCTCAAGGTTACCAACTTGACCGATTGTTGCACGGCAAGTGCTTAGTACGAGGCGAACTTCACCAGAAGTTAAGCGAACAAGAGTGTATTTTTCTTCACGACCTAGAATTTGAGCAGATGCGCCTGCAGAACGTACAAGCTGCCCTCCGCGTCCAGGCTTAAGTTCTACGTTGTGAATGATTGTACCTACAGGAATATCCTTCAATGCAAGAGAGTTACCTGGTTTGATATCTGCACCTACACCAGAAATGATTTCCGTGCCAACCTTCACTCCTTTTGGAGCTAGGATATAACGCTTTTCTCCATCAACGTAGTTGATTAGCGCAATGTTAGCGGAGCGGTTCGGATCGTATTCAATCGTAGCAACGCGTCCAGGTATTCCATCTTTATCACGTTTAAAGTCGATGATACGGTATTGACGCTTGTGACCTCCGCCTTGATGACGAACTGTCAGCTTACCTTGGTTATTACGTCCACCACGTTTGTGAAGTGGAGTAACAAGGGAGCGTTCAGGTTTGTCAGTGGTAATTTCAGCGAAATCAGATACTGACATGTGTCTGCGACCATTTGTAATTGGTCGGAACTTTTTAATCGCCATCTTTTTTCCCTCCTTTTTAATTAAGATTTATAGTTTATACTTCAAAGAATTCTAATTCTTCGCTGTCTTCAGTCAAAGTAACTACTGCTTTCTTACGATCAGAACGATAGCCGCCATAGCGACCCATACGTTTAAATTTACCTTTAAGGTTCATCGTGTTAACTGAATCAACACTTACATTAAAGATTTCTTCAACTGCTTTTTTAATTTCAGTTTTGTTAGCGGCTGGGCTAACTTCAAACGTATATTTCTTTTCTCCCATAAGGTCAGCAGATTGCTCAGTTATGACAGGGCGCTTAATGATATCACGTGGTTCTTTCATTATGAGAGCACCTCCCCTGCTTTTTCGGCTGCTTCCTTCGTTAGGATCAGCTTATCATGCGTTAGTAAGTCTAACACACTTACTTCTTCTACAGATGAACTTTTCACTGTAGGAATATTGTTAGAAGAAAGAGTAACATTTTCATCTTTCTCTGCTGTGACAATCAATGCCTTTTCGTTTACATCGAGAGCTTTAAGAAGGCTTACTACTTCTTTAGTTTTCGGAGCGTCTAGAGATAGACTCTCAAGAACGATAATGTTCTCTTCTTTTACTTTAGAAGAATAAGCAGACTGTAGAGCTAAGCGACGTACTTTTTTAGGCATTGTGTAGCTGTAACTGCGTGGTGACGGACCAAATACAGCTCCACCGCCAACCCATTGCGGGGCACGGATGGATCCTTGACGTGCACGGCCAGTACCTTTTTGGCGCCATGGCTTACGTCCACCGCCGCTCACTTCAGAACGCCCTTTAACTTTGTGTGTGCCTTGGCGAAGATTCGCGCGCTGCATCAACACAGTTTCGTGTAATACGTGAGTATTAGGTTCGATCCCAAATACGGCATCATTCAATTCGACATCTCCAACATTAGAGCCGCTTTGGTTTAATAGTGCTACTTTAGGCATGACATATCCTCCCTTCCGTTAATTATTTGCTAGCCTTGATTGCACTTGAGACTTTAACGTACGATTTTTTCGCACCTGGTACATTACCTTTGATAAGCAGCAAGTTACGTTCAGCGTCAACTCTAACTACCTCAAGGTTTTGAAGAGTTACTGTTTCGCTACCCATTTGTCCTGGCAATTTTTTGCCTTTTAGTACGTGGTTTGGATCAATTGGACCCATTGTACCTGGACGACGGTGATAGCGGGAACCGTGAGTCATAGGACCAGTAGATTGGTTATGGCGCTTAATTGCACCCTGGAATCCTTTACCTTTTGAAGTTCCTGTAACATCAATCACATCACCAGCTTCGAAAATATCCACCTTAACCTCTTGACCAAGTTCGTAGTCATCAAGGTTTGCATTACGGAATTCACGAACGTAGCGCTTAGGTGTTGTGTTTGCTTTTTCAGCATGACCTTTAGCTGCTTTTTTCAAACGATTTGATTTTTCATCAGCAAAACCAAGTTGGATTGCTTCATAGCCGTCATTTCCTGTTGTTTTCTTTTGAAGAACAACGTTTGGCTCAGCTTGTACAACTGTTACTGGAATTAACTCACCGTCTTCAGAAAAGATTTGAGTCATGCCGACTTTGCGTCCTAAGATTCCTTTCGTCATCCGTTACACCTCCTATATAGTTCAGTTTTATTTATAATTTGATTTCGATATCCACACCAGATGGTAGATCCAAACGCATTAATGAATCAACGGTCTGTGGTGTTGGATTGACAATGTCGATAAGACGTTTGTGCGTGCGCATTTCAAACTGTTCACGAGCATCTTTGTACTTGTGTGTAGCACGAAGTACTGTATAGGTAGAACGTTCAGTTGGAAGCGGAATTGGACCAGATACATTAGCTCCAGAACGCTTCGCAGTGTCTACAATCTTCTCAGCAGATTGATCTAAAACCCTATGATCATACGCTTTTAAACGAATACGAATTTTCTCTTTTGCCATTATTTTCCCTCCTTCTTCGCCCATTTTTGAAATAGACATTCTCCGCGAAAAAACTTGACTCACTAGCCATGGCAAAGGGGCCGGGTGTGTCAACAACCTTTCGCTTCATCGCCTTTTATGACCAACATTACTCATTATATAGAAGAAATTCGGTCAATGCAAGGATAAATCCATAATTTTTATATATGAACACCTAAATCATTATACTAACCTTTCAGATCAAATTCAAGGGTTTCTATATTTTTAGGTGCTTCCTATTAAACAAACTGAATTTTTTGCGATGAAGATTATATTTCGCTCCAAAATTTCCACCTTCCATTACAACAAAAGAAAACTCTTATTTCAACCATTTTCCCACAAAAAATGAGCAGCAGCTTTTCAGCTACTGCTCACTCATTTAATTAGCAATTATTTAGTGATTTCACTAACAACGCCAGAACCTACTGTACGTCCACCTTCACGAATTGAGAAACGAGTTCCGTCTTCAATCGCGATTGGGGAGATAAGTTCAACAGTCATTTCAACGTTATCGCCAGGCATAACCATTTCTACACCTTCTGGAAGTTGAATGACACCAGTTACGTCCGTAGTACGGAAGTAGAACTGTGGGCGGTAGTTTGAGAAGAATGGAGTATGACGTCCACCTTCGTCTTTAGCTAGTACGTAAACTTCAGCTTTGAAGTTTGTGTGTGGTGTGATAGAACCAGGTTTAGCTAGAACTTGACCGCGGTTGATGTCTTCACGGTTAACACCACGTAGTAGTGCACCGATGTTGTCGCCTGCTTCAGCATAGTCTAGAAGCTTACGGAACATTTCAACACCAGTAACGGTAGTCTTGCGAGCTGTTTCAGCCATACCGATGATTTCAACTTCGTCACCGACTTTAACTTGTCCACGCTCAACACGGCCTGTTGCAACAGTACCACGACCAGTGATGGAGAATACGTCCTCAACTGGCATCATGAATGGTTTGTCAGTGTCACGATCTGGAGTTGGGATGTGCTCATCAACAGCATCCATAAGGTCATAGATTGCTTGCTCGTACTGCTCTTCGCCTTCAAGTGCTTTAAGAGCTGAACCGCTGATTACTGGAGCTTCGTCACCATCAAAGTCATACTCAGAAAGTAGATCACGAACTTCCATTTCTACTAGTTCAAGAAGCTCTTCGTCGTCTACCATGTCAACTTTGTTAAGGAATACAACGATTGCTGGTACACCTACGTTTTTAGAAAGCAGGATGTGCTCACGAGTTTGTGGCATTGGACCGTCAGCTGCAGATACAACTAGGATCGCGCCGTCCATCTGAGCAGCACCAGTGATCATGTTTTTAACATAGTCAGCGTGACCTGGGCAGTCAACGTGTGCATAGTGGCGGTTTTCAGTTTCGTACTCAACGTGTGCAGTTGAGATTGTGATTCCACGTTCGCGCTCTTCAGGAGCACCGTCGATCATGTCATAAGCCATTGCAGATCCAGATCCAGAACGCTTGTGAAGTACTGTAGTGATTGCTGCAGTTAGTGTTGTTTTACCGTGGTCAACGTGTCCAATTGTACCAATGTTAACGTGGGACTTGGACCGGTCGAATTTTTCTTTACCCATAGTATATTTCCTCCTTTAATTAAGTAGCGATATATTTAAATTGAAATATTTATATGAAGCTCAGGAGCGAGCATGTAAACCGCGCTCCTAAGCTTACATTACAAGTTATACTTCAACTCGTCAAAAAAATCAATTACTCACCAGAATTTTTCTTGATGATTTCTTCTGAGATGCTCTTCGGCACTTCTTCATAGTGGTCAAAGTGCATCGTGTAAGTTCCGCGTCCTTGTGTGTTTGAGCGAAGCGCTGTCGCATAACCAAACATTTCGGATAGTGGTACAAATGCTTTAACAACCTGTGCGTTACCACGAGTTTCCATACCTTCTACACGTCCACGACGTGAAGTTACGTCACCCATGATATCGCCCATATATTCTTCCGGAATGACTACTTCAACTTTCATCATTGGTTCAAGAAGAACTGGTTTACATTTGTTTTTAGCTTCTTTAAGAGCCATTGATGCGGCAACCTTAAAGGCCATTTCATTGGAGTCAACATCGTGGTATGAGCCATCATATAGAGTGGCTTTGATGTCAACCATTGGGTAACCGGCTAATACTCCGTTCTCCAAGGATTCTTTGATTCCCTGTTCTACGGATGGGATGTATTCACGCGGTACTACACCACCAACGATTTTGTTTACGAATTCAAATCCAGCACCTTCATCGTTAGGTTCGAATTCAACCCATACGTGACCGAATTGTCCACGGCCACCGGACTGGCGTACGAATTTACCTTCAACTTGAGCGCTAGCACGGAATGTCTCACGGTAAGCAACCTGTGGAGCACCGATATTCGCTTCAACTTTAAACTCACGGCGGAGACGGTCCACGATAATGTCAAGGTGAAGCTCACCCATACCAGCAATAATCGTTTGTCCAGTTTCCACGTTCGTTTCAGTTTGGAAAGTCGGATCCTCTTCCGCAAGCTTACCAAGGGCGATTGCCATTTTATCTTGGTCAGCTTTGGATTTCGGTTCGATAGCTACAGAGATAACCGGCTCAGGGAATTCCATAGATTCAAGAATAACAAGACTCTTTTCATCACATAGAGTGTCGCCTGTACCCGTATCTTTAAGTCCAACAGCACCAGCGATATCACCGGCATAAACTGTTGAGATCTCTTCACGAGAGTTCGCGTGCATTTGTAGGATACGACCTACACGTTCACGCTTATCTTTCGTAGAGTTCTTCACGTAAGAACCAGCGTTAAGCTTACCAGAATATACGCGGAAGAATGTTAGTTTACCTACATAAGGGTCTGTTGCGACTTTAAAAGCCAGCGCAGAGAATGGAGCGTTGTCGTCAGCTTTACGAACAACAGGCTCATCTGTCTGCGGAACATGACCTTCAATTGGAGGTACATCTAGAGGAGATGGAAGGTAATCGATTACTCCATCAATCAATAGCTGAACACCTTTGTTTTTGAAAGCAGAACCACAGAAAACAGGATAGAAATCAACGCTTAGAGTAGCTGTACGAACGGCAGCTTTAAGCTGCTCATTCGAGATTTCTTCCCCTTCAAGGTATTGCATCATCAAGTCTTCATCAAGTTCCGCTACAGCTTCAAGAAGTTTTGTGCGGTACTCTTCAGCTTGCTCTTTGTATTCATCTGGAATTGGGCGTGATTCTGCACGAGTACCCAAGTCATCCATGTAATAGTAAGCTTCCATAGTAATCAAGTCGATGATTCCTTCGAATTCATCTTCTGCGCCTATTGGAAGTTGTACGGCAGCCGCATTAGCTCCAAGGCGCTCTTGCAGAGTACCAAGGGAGTAGATGAAATCTGCCCCTACTTTATCCATCTTGTTTACGAACACAATACGGGGTACACCGTAAGTTGTCGCTTGACGCCATACTGTTTCCGTCTGTGGTTCAACACCAGACTGAGCATCCAATACGGCTACAGAACCATCAAGTACACGCAGGGAACGTTCAACCTCAACTGTGAAGTCTACGTGTCCTGGTGTGTCAATGATGTTAATACGATGATCTCTCCATTGAGCAGTGGTTGCTGCGGAAGTAATGGTAATTCCGCGCTCCTGTTCCTGCTCCATCCAGTCCATTTGGGAAGCTCCTTCGTGAGTTTCACCAATCTTGTGGATACGTCCTGTGTAGAAAAGAATACGCTCGGTGGCTGTTGTTTTACCAGCATCAATGTGAGCCATTACACCGATATTACGTGTTCTTTCCAAGGAGAACTCTCTAGGCATGATTCTTTCTCCTTTCCAATTGTAAAGTTATTTGTTTGATGATTACCAACGATAGTGAGCGAATGCTTTGTTAGCTTCCGCCATCTTGTGCATTTCTTCACGGCGCTTAACTGCTGCACCTGTGTTATTACCTGCATCTAGAATTTCGTTAGCAAGACGCTCTTCCATTGTTTTCTCTCCGCGAAGACGCGCATAGTTAACAATGAAACGCAATCCTAGTGCCTGACGACGTTCAGGGCGAACTTCTACAGGTACTTGGTAGTTGGAACCACCAACACGACGAGCGCGTACTTCCAATACAGGCATTACGTTTTTCATAGCCTGATCGAAGATTTCCATAGCGTCATTGCCGCTGCGCTCTTGAACTAATTCGAAAGATTTATAAAGAATCTTTTGTGCCTTCCCGCGTTGACCGTCAACCATTATCTGGTTGATCAAACGAGTGACAAGCTTAGAGTTGTACATCGGATCTGGTAACACATCACGTTTAGCTACTGGACCTTTACGTGGCATATGTTCCCCTCCCTTCCATATTTTTAATAGTTAATCGATATCAATTATTTTTTAGGTTTCTTCGTACCGTATTTAGAACGACCTTGTCTGCGGCCTTCAACACTTGCTGTGTCTAGGGCACCACGTACAACGTGGTAACGAACACCTGGCAAGTCTTTAACCTTACCACCGCGGATAAGAACAACACTGTGCTCTTGCAGGTTGTGGCCGATACCAGGGATATAGGCGTTAACCTCTAGCTGGTTGGTCAAACGAACACGTGCATATTTACGCAATGCGGAGTTCGGTTTTTTAGGTGTCATCGTACCGACACGTGTGCAAACACCACGTTTTTGTGGAGATGACTGATCCGTCATACGTTTTTTATAGCTGTTAAAGCCTTTGTTCAAGGCTGGAGCGTTTGTTTGTTTAGTTTTGCTTTCGCGTCCTTTACGTACCAATTGATTAATAGTTGGCATATTTGTATCCTCCCTTCTTAACATTACTTAATACCACACATCCAGGTGGTTCATAAAAAGGCAAAAAACAAAGCTTTCGCGATTTACCGCCAAAACTTTATTGCTTTATCGCCACTGTAGCAGCTCCGACATCAATACCACATGCATTTCCCAGTTCCTTCATGGAAGAAACACGAGTATGCGGAATTTGTAATTCCCTGGCTAGCCGTACTACTTTCATTGTCATCGTCTGATCAGCATCGTCAGCCGTTATGACTTCAATCACTTCGCCATTTTTCATGGCTTTAAGTGTTTGTTTGGTTCCAATCACTATTTCTGATTTAGCCTGTGCTACTTTTTCATAAGACATCTTTCATATCCTCCAAAGTAACAAGGATAAACGGAAGCACCTTGATTATATTATCACTACCCAAAATGCATGTCAACTGCATTTTGGGTAGTTTTTTTGTGCTTCCATTAATTTTACCCTTTGTTAACATCTATCTACTCTTTTTAAGAATGAGTGACTTCTTCTGGCTGGGCCTGTTGTTCAGGTGCCCCTTCAGACTGAGCCTGAATCTTACGGTAGCGTGTCATACCAGTACCAGCTGGTACAAGCTTACCGATAATAACGTTCTCTTTCAATCCTAGAAGTTCATCTCTCTTACCTTTAATCGCTGCATCAGTCAGGACACGAGTTGTTTCCTGGAAGGATGCCGCAGACAGGAAGCTGTCTGTTTCAAGCGATGCTTTGGTAATACCAAGAATGACCGGACGACCCACTGCAGGCTGTCCGCCTTCCACAAGAGCTTTCTGGTTCGCTTCTTTAAATTGGTGGATCTCAAGAAGTGATCCAGGAAGTACATCGGTGTCTCCAGCATCAAGTACTCGCACTTTACGAAGCATCTGGCGGACCATTACTTCAACGTGCTTGTCAGAGATTTCAACACCTTGCATACGATAAACTTTCTGTACTTCTTTAAGAAGATATTGCTGAACTCCGTCAAGCCCCTGGATATTCAACAGTTCTTTTGGATCGATGGAACCTTCTGTAAGAGGACTTCCTGCGGACACAGCATCTCCTACAGTAACTTTCATACGAGCGCCATACGGAGCCGTATAAGAGCGGCTCTCTACAGCCCCTTGAACTACGATCTCTTGTTTTTCTTTCACTTCGTTAACTTCCTGTACGGTTCCGTCGATTTCTGTAATTACGGCTTGACCTTTAGGGTTACGTGCTTCCACAATCTCCTGGATACGTGGAAGACCTTGAGTGATGTCATCTCCGGCAACACCGCCAGTGTGGAAGGTACGCATTGTAAGCTGTGTACCAGGCTCACCGATAGATTGAGCGGCAATGATTCCCACTGCTTCGCCAACTTCGACTTCGTCACCTGTTGCCAGGTTACGGCCGTAGCACTTCTTACATACGCCGTGTTTAGTATTACAAGTGAAGGCAGAACGGATAACAATGCTTTCAATACCGGAGTCTACGATTTGTTTAGCACCATCTTCAGAAATAACTTCGTTACGACTCGCCAGTACTTCACCAGTTTCCGGGTGTTTAACTGTTTGGAATGCCGTACGGCCAATCAGACGATCAATTAGCGGTTCTATTACCTCTGAACCTTCCGTAATTGCACTTACTGGTAATCCACGGTCAGTACCACAATCATCTTCACGGACGATTACGTCTTGAGCTACATCGACAAGTCGACGAGTCAGGTAACCGGAGTCCGCTGTTTTCAGTGCTGTATCGGCAAGACCTTTACGAGCGCCGTGTGTGGAAATAAAGTACTCAAGTACTGTTAAGCCTTCACGGAAGCTTGATTTGATTGGAAGTTCAATGATACGTCCAGCCGGGTTGGCCATAAGACCACGCATACCAGCGAGCTGAGTAAAGTTGGACGCGTTACCACGTGCTCCTGAATCACTCATCATGAATATAGGGTTACGCGGGTTCAATGAACTCATCAAACGGTTTTGAATATCATCTTTAGCCCCGGACCAGATTTCAATTACTCGGTCATAGCGTTCTTCGTCGGTAATTAAACCACGGCGGAACTGTTTAAGAACTTTATCAACTTTGCCTTGAGCTTCTTCCAGAATTTCTTGTTTCTCTGGAAGTACTACTACGTCAGATACACCAACCGTAATACCTGCTTTAGTGGAATAAGCAAAGCCGAGATCTTTCATTCTGTCCAGCATCTTGGATGTTTCACTGATAGAGAAGCGTTTAAATACTTCCGCAATAATGTCACCCAGGATCCCTTTCTTGAATGGCGATACTTCTTCACGGTTCGATAGTTCTTGACGAATATCTGTACCTTTAGGAACAAAGTATTGATCCGGTGTTTTAACTTCAAGGTTCTCTTGAGTTGGCTCATTCATATACGGGAAGGAATTAGGCAGCATTTCATTAAAGATCAACTTACCAACTGTAGTAAGAAGCAGCTGCTGATTCTGCTCTTCAGTAAAAGTTTCATTTCCTAAAGAGCTTGCCTGAACGGCAACCCGTGTATGAAGGTGCGCATACCCATTCTGATAAGCCATTAACGCTTCATTAAGATCTTTGAAGAACATTCCTTCTCCAACAGCTCCTTCGCGTTCAAGCGTCAGGTAGTAGTTACCTAGCACCATATCCTGTGATGGTGTAACGACCGGCTTACCATCCTTAGGGTTAAGAATGTTTTGGGCAGCCAGCATTAGGATCCGGGCTTCTGCCTGGGCCTCGGAAGACAACGGCACGTGAACCGCCATTTGGTCACCGTCAAAGTCAGCATTATAAGCTGTACATACCAACGGGTGAAGACGAATGGCACGGCCTTCTACCAGGGTAGGTTCGAACGCCTGAATACCTAGGCGGTGAAGTGTTGGCGCACGGTTTAATAATACCGGGTGTTCTTTAATAACATCTTCAAGAACATCCCACACTTCATGGTGGACACGCTCAATTTTACGCTTAGCTGATTTAATGTTGTGCGCAAGTCCGCGGGAAACGAGCTCTTTCATAACGAAAGGCTTGAACAATTCAAGCGCCATTTCTTTTGGAAGTCCGCACTGATACATCTTCAAGGATGGACCTACAACGATAACTGAACGACCGGAATAGTCGACACGTTTACCGAGCAAGTTTTGACGGAAACGACCTTGCTTACCTTTCAGCATGTGAGAAAGGGATTTAAGCGGACGGTTACCCGGCCCAGTAACTGGACGTCCACGACGTCCGTTATCAATAAGAGCATCTACAGCTTCTTGAAGCATACGCTTCTCGTTCTGGACGATAATCGTCGGTGCCCCCAAATCTAACAGGCGTTTAAGACGGTTGTTACGGTTAATTACTCGACGATATAAGTCGTTCAAGTCAGAAGTTGCGAAACGTCCGCCGTCCAATTGAACCATCGGACGAAGCTCTGGTGGAATGACAGGCAGTACATCAAGAATCATCCATGAAGGATCGTTTCCTGAATGACGGAAAGATTCCAGTACTTCCAAACGCTTAATAGCACGAGTACGTCGCTGACCCTGAGCTGTTTTTAATTCCTCTTTCAGAGTTTCTACTTCTCCTTCAAGATCGATATCAAAAAGAAGCTTACGGATAGCTTCAGCACCCATCGCTGCCTGGAATCCCTGCCCGAATTTTTCACGGTATGAACGATATTCCTTTTCAGAAAGCAGCTGCTTTCTTTCAAGGGCTGTTTCGCCTGGGTCCGTTACGATATAAGCAGCAAAGTAAATGACTTCTTCCAAAGCACGCGGGGACATATCAAGTACAAGACCCATACGGCTTGGAATACCTTTAAAGTACCAAATGTGGGAGACTGGGGCAGCTAATTCCAAGTGCCCCATCCTCTCACGACGTACTTTGGCTTTTGTTACTTCTACCCCACAACGGTCACAAACAACACCTTTATAGCGGACACGCTTGTATTTACCACAGTGGCACTCCCAGTCTTTTTGCGGACCGAAGATTCTTTCGCAGAATAACCCGTCTTTTTCGGGTTTTAGCGTACGATAATTGATTGTTTCTGGCTTCTTGACCTCACCGTAAGACCAAGATCTGATTTTATCAGGTGAAGCCAAACCAATTTTCATATACTCAAAGTTGTTTACATCTAGCAAGGGGCCTACCTCCCTTTCAGTATCCGGGTTTTACCCTAAACTTAGAACACGGGTGTCTGGAACAATACGTCTATTAATCGTCTAGGTTTAAATTCTCGGATTCTTTCGTTTGCTCTTCTTCGATATCCCGCATTTCTATTTCTTGTTCATCACCAGAAAGAATTTTCACATCCATACCTAAACTTTGAAGCTCTTTAATTAGAACTTTAAAGGATTCAGGTACGCCTGGTTCTGGAACGTTATCACCTTTAACAATCGCTTCATACGTTTTCACACGACCGACTACGTCATCTGACTTGACTGTCAGAATTTCTTGAAGAGTATAGGCGGCACCATATGCTTCTAGTGCCCATACCTCCATCTCACCGAAACGCTGACCGCCAAATTGAGCTTTACCACCCAATGGCTGCTGCGTTACAAGAGAGTAAGGTCCAGTGGAACGGGCGTGCAGTTTGTCGTCAACCATGTGTGCCAGTTTAATCATATACATAACACCAACAGATACACGGTTATCAAACGGTTCACCTGTGCGTCCATCATACAGAATGGTCTTCGCATCACGGGACATACCAGCTTCCTGAAGTGTCTCCCAAACATCTTCTTCTCGGGCACCATCAAATACCGGAGTTGCTACTCTTTCTCCAAGGAGACGGGCAGCCATACCTAAGTGAAGCTCAAGTACTTGTCCAATATTCATACGAGATGGTACACCAAGCGGGTTTAACATGACATCTACCGGAGTTCCATCTGGTAAGAATGGCATATCTTCTTCTGGAAGAATCTTAGAGATAACACCTTTGTTTCCGTGACGACCAGCCATTTTGTCACCTTCAGATATCTTACGCTTCTGAACGATGTACACGCGAATCAGCTGGTTGACTCCTGGCGGAAGTTCATCTCCGTCTTCACGATTGAAGATTTTAACATCAAGCACAATTCCGCCTGCACCATGAGGTACACGAAGGGAAGTGTCACGCACTTCACGAGCTTTTTCACCAAAGATAGCATGGAGCAGACGTTCTTCAGCAGATAATTCCGTAACCCCTTTAGGAGTAACTTTACCTACAAGAAGGTCTCCATCGCTAACCTCAGCTCCTACACGGATAATTCCACGTTCATCCAAGTCACGAAGAGCATCTTCACCTACGTTAGGAATGTCTCTTGTAATCTCTTCTGGCCCGAGTTTCGTATCGCGGGCTTCTGATTCATATTCTTCAATATGAATAGAAGTGTACACGTCATCTTTCACCAGACGCTCACTCATGATGATGGCGTCCTCATAGTTGTAACCATCCCATGTCATGAATGCAACCAGTGGGTTTTGTCCAAGTGCTAACTCTCCCATATCCATGGAAGGTCCATCAGCAAGGATTTCTCCTTTCGTTACACGATCGCCTTTGGAAACAATCGGACGCTGGTTATAACAGCTTCCCTGGTTGGAACGGATGAATTTCTGAAGACGGTAACGATCAAGATCGCCTTCTACTTCTTTGCCATCTACTTCAGATATGCGGCGTATAAACACTTCTTTTGCTTCTACACGCTCAACGATACCTTCGTTGCGGCAGATGACAGCTGCACCTGAGTCTTTACCTGATACATATTCCATTCCAGTACCTACAAGAGGAGCATCCGGCTGAAGCAATGGTACAGCCTGACGCTGCATGTTTGCACCCATTAGAGAACGGTTAGAGTCATCGTTTTCCAAGAATGGAATACAAGCGGTTGCTGCAGATACTACCTGCTTCGGTGATACGTCCATATAATCTAAGCGATCACGGCCTACTACCGTGTTTTCACCACGGAAACGAGCGATAACTTCAGGATCCGTGAAGGAACCGTCTTCTTCGAGTTTAGCGTTGGCCTGGGCCACAACGTAATTATCTTCCTCATCTGCTGTAAGATAATCAAATTGAGCAGTTACCTTGTTCGTATCTGGATCCACTCGACGATAAGGTGTTTCGATAAACCCAAATTCATTTACCTTCGCGTAAGAAGATAAGGAGTTGATCAGACCGATGTTTGGTCCCTCAGGAGTTTCGATTGGACACATACGTCCGTAGTGGGAGTAGTGTACGTCACGAACTTCAAATCCTGCACGCTCACGTGTTAAACCACCTGGTCCTAGAGCAGAAAGACGACGTTTGTGTGTTAATTCCGCTAGCGGGTTAGTCTGGTCCATGAACTGAGATAACTGTGAGCTGCCAAAGAACTCTTTAATTGAAGCAATCACTGGACGTATATTAATTAACTGCTGTGGAGTAATAGATGAAGTGTCCTGGATCGACATACGTTCACGTACTACGCGCTCCATACGGGATAGACCAATACGGAATTGGTTCTGCAGAAGTTCACCTACAGAACGAAGACGACGGTTACCTAAGTGGTCAATGTCATCTGTTCCACCCACATTATGCAGCAAGTTAAAGAAATAACTGATAGAAGAAATGATATCTGCCGGCGTAATATTTTTTACATCACGGTCGATGTTTGCATTCCCGATCACATTAATGGAACGTTCTCCTTCTGGATCTGTCGGGTCTACAATTTTAACCGATTGTACACGCATCGGTTCTTCAAGTACTCCCTCAACTGGATCAAGAGATCTTTCACTAAGGGTAGTTTCTTCATTATCGAAATGTGGAATCAATTTATTAAGCAGACGACGATCAATTTTATCGCCTTTTTCTGCCAGTACTTCGCCTGTTTCTTCGTCTACTAACGTTTCAGCAAGCGTTTGATTAAACAATCGATCTTTTATATGAAGTTTTTTATTCATTTTATAACGTCCGACGCGAGCTAGATCATAGCGCTTCGGATCAAAGAAACGAGAAACAAGTAAACTCTTAGCATTTTCTACTGTTGGCGGCTCGCCAGGGCGCAGACGCTCATAGATTTCAAGCAATGCTTTCTCACTGTTCTCTGTATTATCTTTCTCAAGCGTGTTCTTCAAGTATTCGTTCTCACCAATAAGATCAATAATCTCCTGATCTGTTCCGAATCCTAAAGCACGCAGCAACACGGTGATTGGTAATTTACGAGTACGATCAATACGGACATGTGCTACATCCTTCGCATCGGTTTCGAACTCAAGCCACGCACCACGGTTTGGAATAACAGTAGCCGTGTAACCTCTCTTACCGTTTTTATCAATCTTTTTGTTGTAATATACACTCGGAGAACGAACAAGCTGCGAAACGATAACGCGCTCAGCACCATTAATGATAAAGGTACCGGTGTCTGTCATGAGAGGGAAATCTCCCATAAACACTTCTTGCTCTTTCACTTCTCCTGTCTCATTGTTTAAGAGACGAACTTTCACACGAAGCGGTGCATTATATGTTACATCGCGATCTTTTGACTCATCCACTGGATACTTTGGTTCGCCAAGGCTGTAGTCTACAAACTCTAATGATAAGTTACCAGTAAAATCTTCAATTGGAGAAATGTCTTTAAACATTTCCTTCAAACCTTCTTCCAAGAACCATTGGTAGGAAGCCGTCTGAATTTCAATTAAGTTAGGTAACTCTAAAACTTCACTGATACGAGCATAACTTCTGCGCTGGCGGTGTCGTCCATACTGAACTAGTTGACCTGTCAACTGATTCACCCCTCAAATCAAGCATTTTAATAACGAAAAAAGCGTTCGGCAAGACATGCCGAACAGGCTTGCGGTTGATCTTGCCACAAGCACTATTTAAACATTCGCCTCTATAGCAAATGGTGATTCTTCATTTCTCTCTAACGTTAGACAAAAAAGAAAAAGGGTCGACTTGATATAGATAACCTCATTTACTTTCACTTATTGATTTTCACCATTTTACCCTTCTACCAAGCTTTTTATACATTTTCCTAAAAAAAGACTTGACAGGACGGGCGTACATGGGCATTTTCCAATACTAGCATAATTAAATACCCTAGTCAAACTTTTTGAGCTTTGAAAATATAGTAGCCTTTTTCCTTGCGAACAACTTCAATATTCCCAAACAATTCTTCTATTTTCTGTTTTGCAGAAGGAGCCCCTTGCTTTTTTTGAATGACCACCCACAACTCACCGGATTGACCAAGAGCCTTCTTAGCCTCTTCGAACATAGCGTGTACGACCTTTTTCCCTGCACGTATAGGGGGATTGGTCAGTATCGCAGCAAACTGGCGGCCTTCCAACTGACGGAGCCGATCACTCTCTTTAATCTCTACATTAGTAACCTGATTCTTAGCAGCATTCTTTTCCGCAAGATTCAAAGCTCTCTCATTTACATCCACCAAGACAACCTGACGATCTGGATACTCTAGCGCAAGCGAAAGACCAATCGGCCCATAACCACATCCAAGATCAAGGAAGTTTCCGTCCACTGGCGGAGCTGTAAACGAGTCTATCAGTAAACGAGAACCAAAATCTACTTCACCTTTTGAGAAAACGGCGTGATCTGTAGTAAAGGTTAATAAGCGGTCACGTAATGTGTAAGACCAGGTTTTTTCATCGCTTTTCGCAGCGGTTTTCTTTGAATAGTAATGTTCCGACATGATCCGAACACCCTCTTTTCATCTAGTAAGCAAAAGAAAGCCCGCCGATGATCAGCGAGCTTTACTTTAAAGATACAATTACTTAAGTTCGATCGTTGCGCCAGCTTCTTCAAGCTGAGATTTCATTTCTTCTGCTTCTTCTTTAGAAACGCCTTCTTTGATTGCGCCAGGAGCGTTATCAACTAGGTCTTTTGCGTCTTTAAGACCAAGACCAGTGATTTCACGTACTGCTTTAACAACTTTGATCTTAGAGCTTCCAGCTGATTCTAGTACTACATCGAATTCAGTTTGCTCTTCTTCAGCTTCTGCACCTGCAGCAGCACCGCCGGCAGCAACTGGAGCTGCAGCTGATACACCAAATTCTTCTTCAATTGCTTTAACTAGGTCGTTAAGCTCAAGAACAGACATTTCTTTAATCGCTTCGATAATTTGTTCGTTAGACATGAGAAATTTCCTCCTTATTAATTTTAAAGGTTATAGTTTAGTCGCACGCGAGATTTACGCGCTTTCTTCTTCTTTCTGATCCGCAATAGCTTTTGTAGCATATGCGAAGTTTCGTACAGGAGCTTGTAGTACGCTTAGGAACATAGATACAAGACCTTCGTAGCTTGGGATGTTGGCAAGTTCCTGAAGCTGTTCAAGAGTTGCAACTTGTCCTTCAATTACGCCACCTTTAATTTCAAGGTTATCGTGATCTTTAGCGAAATTGTTTAGAATTTTTGCTGGAGCTACAGCGTCATCCTCATGGAACGCAAGGGCAGTTGGTCCTTGAAGAACTTCATGAAGTTCACTTAGTTCAACTGCTTCTGTAGCACGGCGAGTCATTGTGTTTTTATACACTTTGAAATCAACGCCCGCTTCACGAAGTTGTGAACGAAGCTCTGTTACTTCTGCAACATCAAGACCGCGGTAATCTACCAATACAGCAGATTTACTATTGCGGAACTTGTCAGCCAATTCATTAACAATTTGCTGTTTCTGTTCAATAATACTGCTCATCTTTCCACCTCCTATTGACTTTTCATCATACCGTTCCGGAAGGTTTCACAAAAAAGTACCTCCATGCAGACATGGAGGTACGTATGAGAGAACAGGGCGTTTTTAGCGCTGTCCTGCTTATTCACACACCTCGGCAGGAAATTAAGCGGAGTTGCATCCGCACCTGCTGTCTACGGTATAACGTATTCATTTATACAACGTCCCTAATTATAATTTAATTAGGGACGTTAAGTCAATACTAAATTTTATTATTTAGCGAAATTGGAAACATCAACTTTAATTCCAGGACCCATCGTTGATGAAACAGCAGCATTACGCATATAAGTTCCTTTTGATGCTTGAGGCTTAGCTTTTACTAGAGCATCTGTAATAGCTTCGAAGTTTTCCGCAAGCTTTTGTTTGTCGAAAGAAGCTTTTCCGATTGGAACGTGGATGTTAGCAGCTTTATCAACGCGGTATTCAACTTTACCAGCCTTGATTTCATTAACTGCTTTTTCTACTTCAAACGTTACAGTGCCTGTTTTAGGGTTTGGCATAAGACCTTTTGGTCCTAGTACTCGGCCAAGCTTACCTACTTCAGCCATCATGTCAGGAGTGGCAACGACTACATCAAAATCGAACCAGCCTTGATTAATGCTATTAATCAGGTCTTGTTCACCTACGTAGTCAGCACCTGCTTCTTCTGCTTCTTTCGCTTTATCACCTTTAGCGAAAACAAGAACACGCTGGGATTTACCCGTACCGTGTGGAAGCACCATAGCTCCACGAATTTGCTGATCCGCTTTCTTAGGATCAACGCCTAGGCGGAATGCTGCTTCAACTGTTTCATCAAAATTCGCTTTAGATGTCTCTTTTACAAGATCGATTGCTTCTTGTACATTATAAGATTTCGTACGATCAACAAGTTTTTGAAGTTCTTGTTGTCTTTTACTTTTTTTAGCCATTTTAATTTCCTCCTTGTTGTGGTTTTAACGGATTAACCTCCCACGAATAAAGGTTGCGAAAGAAGTTGAACTCCTATTTCGCAACCTTTAACTCCATCAGAGTGACGTTGTGGGATTAGTCTTCAACTGTAATTCCCATGCTTAGCGCAGTACCTTCAACCATGCGCATTGCAGCCTCAACGTCAGCAGCGTTTAAGTCAGGCATTTTTGTTTCCGCAATTTCGCGAACTTGATCGCGATTGACAGAAGCTACCTTGTTACGGTTCGGCTCACCAGAACCGGATTCGATACCTGCCGCTTTCTTAAGAAGAACAGCAGCTGGTGGAGTTTTGGTAACAAATGTAAATGAACGGTCTTCAAATACCGTAATTTCAACCGGAATAATCATACCCGCTTGATCTTGCGTACGAGCGTTGAACTCCTTACAGAAACCCATGATATTAATACCAGCTTGACCTAGTGCCGGTCCTACCGGTGGTGCTGGGTTTGCTTTCCCTGCAGGGATCTGAAGTTTTACAACTTTAATAACTTTTTTAGCCACGAGACACACCTCCTTAAAGTCCGTGATGTGGTAATAGGGTTTACCCCTCCCACTCATCGCAATATGCTTAAAACACCTCTTAATCCGAGGCACATATAGAACATAAAAATTCTAGCATCTTTATAGGCATAATGCAAGGGGAGGATTGTATTTTATAGTTTTTCTATTTGAGAGAAATCCAGTTCAACCGGTGTTTCCCGACCGAACATGTTAACGTGAACTTTTACTTTTTGTTTATCTGTATCAATATATTCGATTGTGCCCGTGAAATTAGCAAAAGGTCCATCTGTCACTTTTACACTTTCTTTCACTTCTAAGTTAACTTCAGTTTTCGGTTGTTCATTCATACCCATGCGTTTTAGTACAGTCTCTGCTTCTTCGGGCAGGAGAGGGATGGGCTTTGAGCCCGAACCAGTAGAACCAACGAACCCGGTCACGCCTGGAGTATTTCGAACTACGTACCACGAATCATCTGTCATGACCATCTCGGCCAGCACGTAGCCAGGAAATACTTTCTTTTTGTTTATTTTCTTTTTACCATTTTTAATTTCCGTCTCTTCATCTTCAGGGACAAGAACGCGAAAAATCTTATCTTCCATTCCCATGGATTCAACACGCTTCTCTAAGTTCGCCCTTACTTTGTTTTCATAACCTGAATAGGTGTGAACAACATACCATCTTTTTTCCATTATCTCAGGACAAATACTTGCCCTTCCCTCCCTTATTTTCGATTTAAAATTTTTCTCCAACATAAAAAACCCGCTGAACGGGTTTTTTGTAAGTCTATTTACAAGTATAGCACAAAATCAACTCTACTATTCTTTAGAAATAAGTTCAAGCACCTCAGAGATCCCAAGGTCCACAATAGCAAAGAATACGGCAACAAAAACAACTGTACTTAAAACAGTAATCGTGTACCGAGTAAGTTCCTGTCCCTTAGGCCAGCTTACTTTGCGCATTTCTCGAGCTACGTTTTTAAAAAACTTAAACATGCTGCAAATACCCCCAAACTTGCGCCTGCCGGCTTTCTTTCTCTATTTCGTCTCGCGATGTAAGGTATGTTTGCCACATTTCTTACAAAACTTACGAACTTCCAGACGGTCGGATTGATTAGATCGATTTGTATATGAACTATAATTACGACTTTGGCATTCTGTACAGGCTAGCACTACTTTATTTCTCATACGTTCTCCCCTCATAACCAGAGGTTTATACACTCAACAAATGTAGCACGCTTCAAACATACTGTCAATCTGTGTCTTATAGTGTAATTTCACTTACTTCCAGGTACTTTTCAAGCTTTCTTTTAACACGTTGGAGGGCGTTATCAATCGATTTCACATGTCGATTTAATTCAACCGAAATCTCCTGATAGGACTGCCCGTCCAAATAAAGAGCAAGGACTTTTTTCTCGAGATCACTCAAAAGCTCAGAAATCTTCTCTTCCATATCACAGAACTTTTCTTTATTCACAATTAATTCTTGAGGATCTATTGCTTTTGAACCCGCTATTACATCAAGCAAGGTACGATCTGATTCTTCATCGTAAATGGGCTTGTCTAAAGATACGTAGGAATTCAATGGAATGTGCTTTTGGCGTGTGGCGGTTTTGATTGCGGTTATAATCTGACGGGTGACACATAATTCTGCGAACGCTTTAAATGAAGATAGCTTACCTTCCTGATAATCTCGTATCGCTTTGTAAAGACCGATCATTCCTTCTTGCACAATATCTTCACGATCTGCACCAATAAGAAAATACGTTCGGGCTTTTGCGCGAACGAAATTCTTATACTTATTAATTAAATAATCAAGAGATTGGACCTCTCCCTGATTAATTCGTTCGATGATTGTTTCGTCATCAAGTTTGCTAAGATCCAACTCGTTGATGTCTTTCTCCGTTTGAATGATGCTCACTCAGGATCCCCCCGACCGTGCTGCCTCAATATAGCAATATTATACAGTAAGCGTTTCAAAAGCGTCAACAAGTTGTCAGAATTATTTATCTCCTCGGCGCCACTTTTCAAAGAGTTCTCTTACTTCCTTATTCATTGGTATCTTAGGCTGGTACTGGACCTGGTTCTGAGTTTCGACATCTTTTTTAATTTGTTTTTCAATATTCTTCACTTCAATGTACAGCTCTCTGGCAGACTTTCGAAAGGCTCCTTGTCCAAAAATTGTTCGCTGTTCGGCATAATCCGAGGTAGCTACATAAACTTGAGTTCGGACATCATTTAGTTCTCCTGCGAGCTTTTCAATCCGTTCATCCGCTGTTTCATTTTCTTTCGTAAAAATAACTTCCACTTTGTAATTTTTTTGTTTTTTGGCCACACCCCGGACATGATAAGCATCAAAGATCACGATGATCCGGTCCCCGGTATAGGACTGGTACTCGGCCATCATTTCTATTAAAAGATCTCTTGCCTGACCAAAATCTTGTTCTTTTAACCTTTTCAATTCCGGCCAGGCCCCAATCATGTTGTACCCATCAACTATTAGAACATTCATTATTACTCACCGACAGGGCGGCGCTTTCTATACACTTCGTACATTAATAAAGAAGCAGCAACGGATGCATTTAAAGAGGTTACTTTACCAGCCATAGGGAGACTTACGGTCCAATCACATTTGTCTTTTGTTAGACGGCTCATTCCTCGCCCCTCGCTTCCAATCACAAGTGCGATCGGCATATTCCCATCCAGCCTCCGGTAATCTTCCGTACCATCTGCGTCTGTTCCGACGACCCACACAAATCTCTCTTTCAATTCGTCGATCGTTCTCGCAAGATTGGTTACTCTAGCAACCGGAATATACTCGATAGCGCCTGTAGATGTTTTAGCCACCGTAGAGGTGAGGGCCACTGAGCGCCTTTTTGGTATGATAACCCCGTGTGCTCCGCTCGCATCCGCTGTTCTTAAAATCGATCCCAGGTTATGAGGGTCTTCGATTTCATCGCAAATGATGAAAAATGGCGGCTCCCCTTTTTCTTCAGCTTTAGCAAACAAATCCTCAAGGTCACTGTATTCATAAGCGGCCACCGAAGCCGCTACACCCTGATGATTTCCTTCGACGAGCTGGTCAATTTTCTTTTTCGGGACTTTCTGAACAATAACCCCATTCTCTTTAGCTGCCTGCTCCAGTTTTTTATAGGCCTGGTGTTGTAACTGCTCGGACACTATCACTTTATTAATAGCTCTTCCTGATTTCAGAGCTTCCTGCACTGGGTTCTTACCTATAATCCATTCGTTATTCACCTTCTCCACTCCTTTCTTCTACAAATTGGATCGTCTGTTCAATTAATTCTTCCAGCCGCCCGGTTTTTCCAGATAAATAAAGAAAACCAAGAACCGCTTCAAACCCAGTTGAGTAACGATAAGTTTGTACATTTGTGCTCTTAGGTACAGAGCCGGACTTGGCATTTCTTCCTCGTCTGAGAACTCCCTGCTCCTCTTCTGTCAATAACCCTTTTTCCTGCCAATATGCTACCGCCTTGGCCTGGGAAACAGCAGATACAAATTTCACGGCTGCTTTATGCAGCCGTTGTGGTTGTATTTTCCCTTGCTCCAATAGATGCTTCCTCACATACAGTTCATATACAGAATCCCCCATGTAGGCAAGCGCCAGGCTTTTCATTTGTTTAACATCTTTTAAGGTCATGGGGTCAGCCCCTCTTCCAGCGTGTACCCTGGGAAGTGTCTTCCAATATAATATTTCTGTCTTTTAACTCATCGCGGATCTGATCGGCTCTTTCAAAATTACGATCTTTTCTTGCCTGCTTCCGTTCTTCAATCAGGGCATCGACCTCTTCATCCAGCAATTCTGCCTGGGTTTCAATCTCAAGACCAAGAACCATCATCAGTTCTTTCAACGTATTTTCATATGCCTCAATCACACTGGTATGGGTTTGTTCTTCCTGAAGGTAAAGATTAGCTGATTTCGTAAGGTCGAATAAAACAGAAATGGCGTTTGCCGTATTAAAATCATCATCCATTTCTTGAATAAACTGCTCCTTGTGAGCTTCTATTTCCTTAATCCAGCGATCTGAATCATTTTGAAGGTTCATACTGGCAGATTTACGATGCTTTAGATTCTCATAAGCATTACGAATCCGGTCAAAACTGCTTTTCGCGCCTTTTAATAATTCATCACTGAAATTAATAGGGTGACGGTATTGAACACTGAGCATAAAGAAGCGAATAACCTGAGGGTCATGCTTTTTCACAAGATCGTGCGCAAGAATGAAATTCCCAAGTGATTTAGACATCTTTTCATTTTCAATATTAATATACCCGTTGTGCATCCAGTAACGCGCAAATGACTGGTCGTTATGTGCTTCTGACTGGGCAATTTCATTTTCGTGGTGAGGGAAAGTTAAATCTTGACCGCCGGCATGAATATCGATGGTCTCCCCTAAATACTTTTTAGCCATAGCGGAACATTCAATGTGCCACCCCGGGCGACCATTCCCCCACGGACTTTCCCATGATATTTCGTCTGGCTTGGCTTCCTTCCATAGTGTAAAATCAAGCGGGTCTTCCTTTTTGTCCCCCACCTCTATGCGTGCGCCGGATCGTAGTTCATTAACGGACTGATGGGAAAGCTTCCCATAATTATCAAAGGAGCGAGTTCTGAAATACACATCCCCTTTTGCTTCATAGGCGTACCCTTTATCAATCAGCCCTTTTACAAAATCAATGATTTCATCCATGTTTTCAGTGACGCGCGGATGATCCACCGCTTCTTTAACGCCAAGTGCGCCTACATCTTCTTTATAGGCATCTATAAAACGGTTGGCAATGTCAGGAACCTCTTCTCCTAACTCATTCGCCGCTTTGATAAGTTTGTCATCTACATCTGTAAAGTTCAGCACGTAGTGTACGTCGTAGCCACGGTATTCGAAGTATCTGCGTACCGTATCAAAAACAATAGCAGGGCGGGCATTGCCAATATGGATATAGTTATAAACCGTTGGACCGCACACATACATCTTTACTTTATCTTCTTCTAAGGGGCGGAATGGTTCTTTTTTTCTTGTCAGCGTGTTGTATATATGAATACTCATGCTAGTTCACTCCTTTAGCTTCTTTTACTTCCTCTTGCAGCTGCTTAATTTCCTTTTCTAACTGGTTGATACGATCATAAACCGGATCGGGCAGCTTATGATGATCGAGATCTTTCTGCTGTACTTTCTTCCCATCCTGCACGACTACATGGCCCGGTATTCCAACTACGGTTGAATTGTGAGGCACATCGTGGAGGACGACTGAGCCCGCTCCTACTTTAGAATTTTCTCCAATTGTGATGGATCCCAGAACCTTGGCCCCTGTTGCTACCAGGGAATTATCCAGTAATGTTGGGTGACGCTTCCCTTTTTCCTTGCCTGTACCGCCGAGCGTGACGCCTTGAAACAAAGTAACATTATCTCCTATTTCACAGGTTTCCCCTATGACCACTCCCATTCCGTGATCAATGAAGAAACGGCGGCCGATTTTGGCCCCGGGGTGAATTTCTATCCCGGTAAAGAAGCGGCTTAATTGGGAAATCACTCTGGCCAGAAAGAAAAATTTCTTTTTATAGAATGCATGTGCCACCCGGTGGGCCCAGATAGAGTGCAATCCTGAATACGTTAAAATGACTTCAACGTAAGAACGAGCAGCAGGATCTTGATCAAAAACGACATCCACATCTTCCTTAAACATCTTAAAAATCCCCATTTGCTCTCCTCCTTTGTTAACCAATAGTGGGAATCAAGCTACAAAAAACGCGCCTCCGTGCCCTATGGCACAGAGACGCGTTCCGCGTGGTTCCACTCTGCTTGGGAAAAATAGATTCCCTTCTTCAGCCTTGCTAACGGAAGGTAACCGCTTCAGCCTACTCGTTTCGGCAGAAGACTCAGAGGTGCATTTCAAAGCGGTCCCAAATAATCACTTTCAGCCGGGGGTGATTTTCTCTGTGTATGGGAAACCTCTTCTACTTCTCCTCATCAACGTTTCTTATTGGTAACTCTACTATATGACATAAGAAGTCATTTGTGAAAAGTTTAGCCTTGAAGTTTATTTAATACATCATCTAAACGGACATTGACGGTTTCAAGACCAAGCAGGTGAATAGCATTGGGCAGTTCAGGACCGTGTGTTTGGCCGGTGGTAGCTACACGGATCGGCATGAAAAGCTTCTTCCCTTTATGGCCGGTTTCTTTTTGTACGGCTTTGACCTGCTTCTTGATCGCTTCTGGTGTAAATTCTTCCAGTTCATTCAGCTTTTTCTTGAACGTATCAAGCACTTCCGGCACTTGCTCGCCTTCCAGCACTTCCATAGCATTCTCATCATATTGTATTTCTTGTTTGAAGAATAATTCCGTAAGCTCAACAATTTGCGCGCCATAATCCAATTGTTCCTGATAGAGAGCAATTAATTCATGGACCCACTCCCGGTCGGAAGCACTCATATTCTCTGAAACACGTCCCGCTTCGATGAGATGAGGGAGAGTTAAATCTACTACACGATCAAACTCAGCCGATTTAATATACTGGTTGTTCATCCACTTCAGTTTTGCAGGGTCAAAAACCGCTGGTGAAGTAGAGAGACGTTCCGCATCGAATATTTCAATCAGTTTATCCTGAGTGAAGATTTCCTCTTCGCCTACCGGTGACCAGCCAAGCAAAGTAATAAAATTAAATAATGATTCAGGTAAATATCCTAAGTTCTTATACTGCTCAATGAACTGCAGGATGTGTTCATCACGCTTGCTTAGCTTTTTACGATTTTCATTCAGAATGAGTGTCATATGACCAAACTTAGGCGGCTCCCATCCAAACGCTTCATATACCATCATTTGCTTAGGTGTGTTTGAGATGTGCTCTTCCCCGCGTAGTACATGAGTGATCGCCATAAGGTGATCATCTACAGCAACGGCAAAGTTGTAGGTTGGTGTTCCGCTTTTCTTTACAATAACCCAGTCCCCAAAATCACTGGATTCGAACGTGATATTTTCACGGACGATATCGTTAAACGTGTACGTATGGTTTTCCGGTACACGCAGGCGAATACTTGGTTCGCGTCCCTCTGCCTCAAACTGTTCAATCTGCTCTTGGCTTAAGTCACGATGAGCTCCTGAATACTTTGGTGCTTCTCCACGTGCAATTTGTGCTTCTCGTTCTGCTTCCAGCTCTTCTGCTGTCATATAACATTTATATGCCAGGCCGCGCTGAAGCAGATCATCTACATATTTTTGGTAAAGATCAAGGCGCTCCATTTGGCGATAAGGTCCGTATTCCCCACCCTTATCCGGGCTTTCGTCCCAATCAATTCCAAGCCAGCGTAAATAATTAAGCTGACTTTGTTCTCCGCCTTCTACATTCCGCTTTTCATCTGTATCTTCAATGCGTATAACCATCTTTCCTCCGGCATTTCGTGCAAACAAATAGTTGAACAGGGCCGTTCTTGCATTCCCGATGTGAAGATGGCCGGTCGGGCTGGGTGCATAACGTACTCGAACTTCATTCGACATAATTGTACTCCTTTCGTTACCGTTCCTTTTTTCCAGTTTTATTTTATCATTTTTTTGTCAGGCTTGTTGAGGTTTTTGCAAAAGAACGACGGCTTGAGCCGCGATTCCTTCCTTCCTTCCAGTAAAACCTAGTTTTTCAGTTGTAGTAGCTTTTACATTAATCTGTTTCGTCTCCGCGTCCAGTAAAGAAGCTATATTCTCACGGATCTCCTCAATAAAGGGCGCCATTTTGGGGGCTTGCGCAATGACCGTACAATCCACATTCCCAAGTTCATAACCCTGGGCTTTTACAAATTTCCAGACATGCTGCAGAAGCATACCAGAATCGGCGTTCTTATATTCAGGATCTGTATCAGGAAAGTGTTTGCCGATATCTCCTTCTCCAATTGCGCCTAAACAGGCATCGGCAATGGTATGAAGAAGAACATCAGCATCCGAGTGCCCAAGAAGTCCTTTTTCGTGAGGAATCTCAACTCCCCCAATGATGCATTTACGTCCTTCCGTCAGCTGGTGTACATCAAAACCTTGACCAATTCGGAACATAGGATTCTCCACTTCCTTTCCTTTGCGCTGGTTTTGTATATAAGACTCTGCTTTATGTAAGTCCTCTGGCGTCGTTAGTTTGATGTTATCATAGCTTCCCTCCACAATAGCCACTTCTTCTCCCAGGCTCTCGACTAAGGAAGCATCATCTGTCCCATAGTATCCGCTCTCCTGTGCTTTTTGATGCGCTTTATAGATCAACGAAAAAGTGAAGCTCTGGGGTGTCTGGGCTGCCCATAGAGTCTTTCGATCCAGTGTGCTCAGTAATTGATCATTCTTCTGTTTGATCGTATCCGTTACAGGGACTGCTAATAGAGCGGCATGCTTTTCAATCGTTCGCTCGGCCAATTCGTGCAAGAGCTCTTGTTTAACAAATGGACGTGCTCCGTCATGGATAAACACAGGCAGATTTGTATGAATTACGGCCTTTAACCCTGCAAACACACTATCCTGCCTCTCCACTCCCCCATCTACCAGCTGAATCTCTTTATTTAAAGAAAACGCTTGAAGCAGTTCTTCCATCTGCTCTCTTTCCTTTGGATTAGTCACTAGAACGATTTCAGCACACCATTCGTCTTTAGCAAAAACGGAGAGTGTATGTAATATTAACGGTTGATCTTCTATTTTTAGAAACTGCTTATTTTTACCAGCCAGCATGCGCTTGCCCTGTCCTGCTGCAAGTACCACTGCCGTATAATTTATCATAGTATCCATCCTAAACTGGTTTAAACCATAAAATAACCACTATAACTATCTCTGTAAATAACAAAAGCGATAACTCACCGGTTATCACTTTTGTTAGTCTCTATTTGTTTATACCGTTTTTAAAGGGCTTTTTCAAGTGATTTCGGTTTAGCAAAGATCATTCGTCCGGCAGATGTCTGAAGGACGCTGGTAACGACCACTTCAATTGTCTTTCCAATATAGCTTTTTCCTTCTTCTACTACGATCATCGTGCCATCATCTAAATAGGCTACACCCTGATTTTGCTCCTTGCCATCTTTGATCACCTGTATACTCATTTCTTCACCAGGAAGTACGACTGGTTTCACTGCATTGGCAAGATCGTTAATGTTCAATACTTGGACATTTTGAAATTCACATACTTTATTTAAATTAAAGTCATTCGTAACAACAATCCCATTCATAACCTTAGCCAGTTTAACCAGTTTACTATCCACTTCCTGAATATCCTCAAAATCTCCCTCATAGATCTCCACATTGACGGGGAGGTCTTTCTGAAGACGGTTCAAAATATCTAGTCCGCGTCGACCGCGGTTCCTTTTCAATCCATCAGAAGAATCTGCAATATGCTGTAATTCTTCCAGGACGAACTGAGGAATCACTATCGTACCCTCAAGGAAATGGGTCTCACAAATATCTGCAATACGGCCATCAATAATCACGCTCGTATCCAGAATTTTTTCTTTTGGAATTAATGAACTGTCTACTCCTGCAGGCGCAGGAGATGAAGAAGCTCCTTCATCGGCTTTTTCTTTTTTCGAAACCATATTGAGGAACTCGTCCTTCCGTTTGAATCCCACCTGGAAACCGAAGTAACCCAGTAAAAAGGTTAAGAAAATCGGCACCACCTGATTAACCACTTGAATTTGAATATCTTGCACCGGGATGTTGATTAGATAGGCAACGATCAGACCAACAATTAACCCAAGGCTGCCGAATAAAAGATCGGCGACAGGCGCCCGGACCAAAGTGTCCTCAATCCATCTAAGAATATCTACAATATAATCCACGATCCAAAATGTTAATAAAAATAAAATAAGTGCTCCAAGTACGGCCCCTAAAACTGCTTGCATCCAATTCTGCCAAGTGAGTCCCATGGCTGTTAACAATTCCGGAAAATAGAGGTAACCGATCGTTCCACCGGTTATGACAATAAACAACTGTACAATTCGTTTAAGCACTTGTATCCACCTCCTCACTCACAGTATGACCAAACCTCACACCTAATAACCGTGTAATAAGAGGAATGATGCTTTATAAAATAGCATAGTTTCCAAAAAAAGTCAATCTCCGAAACGATTTATCATACCATATTCATAGTAAATAAGTCAATAGAATCATATATGACGATCTACAAATAGCTGCTCTTGAATCCGTTCTAAACCATCCCGAATTTTCGTCGCCCTTATCTCTCCTACACCATCTACACCTACCAGATCTTTTTGAGAAGCCTGAATCATATCGTCCAGGGTTCCAAACCTTTCTACTAAATGCTCAATAATTAAAGGTGGAAGACGGGGAATACGGCTTAAAATCCTGTAACCTCTAGGGTGAAGCGGATCTGACATCTTCGTATTAGGAGAATACCCTAACAGCTTGAGCACCTGTTCATCTGACAACAACTCCGGATTTGTTACTTCCTGCATTTTTCTTAGAATATAATATGGTTCGTAGTCTGGACGCTTACTGTAATCTTTCAAGAGTAAAGCAGCCTCTTCTTCAATATTTGATACCAGTTCTGTCATCTGCAGTTGAATTAAACGTCCTTCTGTGCCGAGTTCATTCACATAGTTGAGAATTTCTGTTTTCGTTCGAAGCACCATTTCTACCCGGTGGACCACTTGAATGACTTCAGAAAAGGAAACCATGTTTTCAAATTCCATTGCACCGAGGTTAGTTATGGACTGATCCAGTACATTTTTGTATTTCTCCAACGTCTGAATTGCCTGATTAGCTTTTGTTAATATTACGCCAATGTCCTTCAAGGAATACCGCAAAGAGCCTTTATACAGGGTGATAACATTTCTCCGCTGTGATATGGCAATAACTAAGGATCCTGTCTGCTTCGCTACACGCTCAGCCGTACGATGGCGCATCCCAGTTTCTGTAGAGAGAATATCCGGGTCGGGCATCAGCTGCGCATTCGCATAAAGGATCTTGGTAGCTTCATCGTTTAGAATTAGGGCTCCGTCCATTTTAGCCAGCTCATATAAGTGTGCAGGTGTGAAGTCAGATTGAATATTAAATCCGCCATCTACCAAATCCCGAATGACTTCATCATAACCAAGGACGATCAATCCTCCAGTATTAGCCCGCAGCACATTATCGATACCATCACGGAGCGGCGTGCCTGGAGCCACAAGCTTCAAAATTTCTCCAATTCCATTCTCTTTCATATCATGCCATTCCATTTATGCGTCCCCCAATGTAACCTTCATAGCTTCCTGTACCGTACTTACCCCTACCACTTCGATCGAAGAAGAAGGCTTCCACCCATCCAGGTTTTTCTTAGGAATAATCACACGCTTGAATCCTAACTTTGCGGCTTCCTGCACACGCTGTTCAATACGAGCGACACGGCGAACCTCTCCTGTCAGGCCGACTTCTCCAACCACTACATCTTCAGCCTTAGAAACTTGATCTCTAAAACTCGAAGCAATGCTTAATGCAACCGCCAAATCAATCGCAGGCTCATCCAGCTTCACTCCCCCTGCTACTTTCACATAAGCATCCTGATTTTGTAAGAGGAGACCGGCCCGCTTCTCTAAAACGGCCATGAGTAATGGAACACGGTTGTTATCAAGCCCTGTAGCCATTCTTCTTGGATTTCCGTAGGCAGTAGGAGATATTAAGGACTGTATTTCTACGAGTACAGGACGTGTACCTTCCATAGATGCAACTACAACGGAACCTGCCGCTCCTTGAGACCTTTCTTCCAGGAAAATTTCAGATGGGTTTAATACTTCCACTAAACCTTGTTCTTTCATTTCAAAAATGCCCATCTCGTGTGTACTTCCAAAACGGTTTTTAACACTTCTGAGTATTCGGAACGTATGGTGTCTTTCCCCTTCAAAATATAAAACGGCGTCTACCATATGCTCAAGAAGTCTAGGTCCCGCTATAGAACCTTCCTTAGTAACATGCCCTACAATAAAAATCGGAATACCTTTGTTTTTGGCTATTCTCATTAATTGGCTGGTGCATTCCCTAACTTGAGATACGCTACCTGGAGCAGATGTGACATCTTCCTTGAAAATGGTCTGAATGGAATCAATCACAACAAACTCTGGCTCTATAGCTTCAATCTGGTTCATGACATCCTGCAGATTTGTTTCAGATAATACATAGAGTTCATCTGAGGTTATATTTAACCGCTCGGCTCTTAGCTTAGTTTGTCTTGAAGATTCTTCACCTGATATATAAAGAACAGGCTTATCTTTATTGGCAATCTGAGCCGATACCTGAAGCAATAATGTTGATTTACCTATCCCCGGATCTCCGCCAATTAAAACCAGGGATCCAGCTACTATTCCTCCGCCAAGTACACGGTTAAACTCTGGCATATCCGTCGGGAGACGCGGTTCCTTTTCGGATTTTATGGAATTGATTTTTTCTGGTTTCGTTTTTGAGGAAGTGGAACTAGTTTGAAACACATGGCGGGAATTTGTACTTGGAGCGCTCACTTCTTCAACGAGCGTATTCCATTGTTGACACCCCGGACATTTGCCCATCCATTTCGCCGTTTCGTAACCACATTCCTGGCAAACAAACTTTGTCTTTCTTTTTGCCAAGATTCTTCGCCCCTTCCCTTCTAGTTTATACGATTATGTTTGTGAAAAAGTTTCACAGTCATATCAATTAGATTAATTTCCTCTTACTAAAAGCATATAGGAATAAGAAAAAAACCGGAAGGCAAACGCCTTCCGATTTTTAAATTTAGCACTTAATAGCTATGATTTATTCAGTTTGTAGATTCCTGTTCCGTATAAACGACGAATTCATTATTGTCATTCAAGTCAATTTTCACGGATTGACCTTTAGCAATATTCTCTTTTAGCAACTCTTCAGATAGAAGATCTTCAACGTTTTTCTGAATAGAGCGGCGCAGCGGGCGTGCTCCGTATTCAGGGTCGAATCCTGTTTCTGCAATATGCTCAATAGCTTTATCAGATAAGGTGAAGTTGATTTCCTGCTCCTGCAGACGTTTTCTCAACTCTTCTGCCATCAAAGTTACAATGTCTTTCATGTGTTTTCTTTCTAGTGAATGGAAGACTATGGTTTCATCAATACGGTTTAGGAATTCTGGACGGAACGCTTTCTTCAGTTCATCCGTAACTTTAGATTTCATGTCTTTATAGCTCTGATTCGAGTCATCCATGCTGAAGCCAACGTATTTATTACTTTTCAGCTCCTGTGCACCTACGTTTGAGGTCATAATCAGAACGGTGTTACGGAAGTCTACCACACGTCCTTTAGAATCGGTTAAACGACCATCTTCCAACACTTGAAGCAGAATGTTAAATACTTCAGGGTGTGCTTTTTCTACTTCGTCTAAGAGTACGACAGAGTACGGTTTGTTACGGACTTTTTCAGTAAGTTGACCGCCCTCTTCGTATCCTACATAACCAGGAGGTGAACCTACCAATCGGGAGGTGCTGTGTTTTTCCATATACTCAGACATGTCAATACGGATCATAGCATCCTCTTCACCAAACATGCTTTCTGCCAGTGCACGAGCCAGTTCGGTTTTACCTACTCCGGTTGGTCCTAGGAAAATGAAGGAACCAATTGGGCGTTTCGGATCTTTTAGACCTGCCCTTGCACGACGAATAGCTTTAGATATTGATTTAACAGCTTCATCCTGGCCAATGACACGGTTATGAAGCGTGTCTTCCAGTTGGAGAAGACGTTCACTTTCATCTTTCGTCATTTTGGATACAGGAACTCCAGTCCAAGTGGATACGACAGAAGCAATATCTTCTACCGTAACTTCTGAATCCTCTTGCCCTTGTTTTTCTTTCCATTCATCTTTCGTTTCTTCCAGTTCATCGCGTAAACGCTGTTCACTGTCTCTCAGAGAAGCCGCTTTTTCAAATTCCTGGCTTTGAACAGCTGCATCTTTTTCCTTACGAACTTCTTCAAGCTTTTGTTCAAGTTCTTTTAGGTTCGGCGGAGCTGTATAAGAACGTAGACGAACTTTTGATGCTGCTTCATCAATTAGATCGATCGCTTTGTCTGGAAGGAAACGATCTGTAATATAACGGTCTGAAAAACGAACAGCAGACTCAATAGAGTCATCCGGTATAGTTACTCTGTGGTGTGCTTCATAACGATCGCGCAGACCTTGAAGGATTTGCACTGATTCATCCAAGGTTGGTTCATCTACTTGGATAGGCTGGAAACGACGTTCAAGTGCAGCATCTTTTTCAATATACTTACGATATTCATCAAGAGTAGTTGCACCGATACATTGTAGTTCTCCACGGGCAAGTGACGGCTTCAGAATGTTGGAAGCGTCAATGGCGCCTTCTGCACCGCCTGCACCAATTAAGGTATGCAGCTCATCAATAAATAGAATGATATTACCGGCCTGGCGAATTTCTTCCATTACTTTTTTCAAGCGGTCTTCGAATTCACCACGGTATTTTGTGCCCGCAACAACGGTTCCCATATCAAGGGTCATTACCCGTTTATCACGAAGAATCTCAGGTATTTCATTATTTATAATCTGCTGGGCAAGACCTTCTGCGATGGCTGTTTTACCTACACCAGGTTCACCTACAAGTACCGGATTATTTTTGGTACGACGGCTGAGAACCTGAATGACTCGTTCAATCTCTTTACCTCTTCCAATAACGGGATCAATATTGCCTTCTTTAGCAATTGTCGTTAAGTCTCGAGCCAGCGAGTCAAGGGTTGGTGTATTCGCACTAGCTGCCTGGCCTCCAGAGCCGCCTCCTCGACGATTTTGACCGCCGGTGGACTCATTATTGCCAAGGAGCTGCAACACTTGCTGACGTGCTTTATTCAGACTGACACCAAGGTTGTTAAGCACCCGGGCAGCTACCCCTTCTCCTTCACGGATTAAGCCGAGAAGAATGTGTTCTGTTCCTACATATGAATGACCAAGTTTACGTGCTTCATCCATGGATAATTCGATAACTTTCTTGGCGCGGGGAGTATAGTGAATGGTTTGGGAAACCTTCTCACCTTTTCCAATCAGTTTTTCTACTTCCTGCTGAATTTTTGAAGCTTCCAGACCTAATGCGGTTAATGATTTAGCCGCTATTCCTTCTCCTTCACTTACTAAACCAAGCAGAATATGCTCTGTGCCGATGTTATTGTGTCCTAAACGAACAGCTTCTTCTTGTGCTAGTGCAAGTACTTTCTGAGCTCTTTCTGTAAAACGCCCAAACATCATGGACATTCCCTCCTAACATTTATTCTTCATTTTCTAATTGAAGTCGTTCTCGAATTAGTGAAGCTCTGCGTACATCACGCTCATCTGGATTTAGAGAGGCTTTAGCATATTGTTGCAAAAACCCGGGCTGAGTTAAAATCATCAGCTCATTTAAGATAGTTCTTGGGATATCGTCAATTAGTTTAAGATCAATTCCAAGCCTCAAATCAGATAAACACTTGGCAGCCTCTTTAGACTCTATGATACGGCTGTGCTTTAAAACACCGTAAGAGCGAAATATACGATCCTCCAGTTGAACTCCTGATCGGCTTATTAACGCCTCACGGGCTCGTCTTTCCTGATCAATTAATTGTTTTACTACACTATGCAGATCCTCTACAATGTCCTGCTCTGATTTTCCAAGCGTAATCTGGTTGGAAATCTGATAGATGTTTCCAAGAGCTTCGCTTCCTTCACCGTATATTCCTCTAACAACAAGTCCAAGCTGGTTAATTGCCGGGGTCATACGATTAATTTGCTGGGTCATGGATAAGGCAGGAAGGTGCATCATCACTGAAGCCCTCATGCCTGTGCCCACATTAGTTGGACAGGCTGTTAAATAACCTCTTTTTTCGTCAAAAGCATAGTTGATTTTTTCTTCAAGCCAATCATCCAGCTGGGAGGCCTGTTCGAGAGCTCTATCCAATTGAAAACCAGGAAAATACAACTGCAATCGTATATGGTCTTCCTCGTTAATCATAATGGAAACCTGCTCATTTTCTGATATCAAAGCAGCTGAATGCTTAGGTTTCTCCGCCAAATGTGGACTAATAAGATGCTTTTCAACCAGCACCCTTTTTTCCACAGGCTCAAGATCATTCATTTGGACAACCTCAAAGCCTTTGTAATCGCGGAAGGATTGACCTTTATATTCCTCTTTGAAGAAATCTAGAACTTTTTCCAAAGTCTCATCAGAAGCGATCAACGGGAATGGAGAACTGGAAAAATTTCGAGCCAGTCGAATGCGGCTGCTTAATACAATATCGCTGTCAGGCCCATCCTGCTTCATCCAAGGACTAAGAGCCTCATTCATAAATTGCTGCAATGACATTATTGCTCACCATCCTCCCCCTCATGAAATCGGCTTTCCAAAGTTCGGATCTTATCTCTAACTTTCGCTGCTTCCTCGAATTCTTCCTGCTCAATTAATTGTCGAAGATTAGATTTGTGTTCATCCAGCTCTCTTTTTAAATGCAGATGGCCGCCTTCACGCTTTGGAATTTTACCGTCATGAGTAGTATTTCCGCTGTGAACCCTTCTCAAAACAGGGTTCAAGCGCTCGTCAAATGTTTCATAACAATTCCCGCACCCAAATTTCCCAATTCGCGCAAATTCCTGATAAGTCATTCCGCAGGTAGGGCATTGCAGCTGAGGAGTTTGCTGCTGGGTGTGAGCTTGTTTTCCTTTAAAAGTAGACGGACTTTCAGAATGGAATAGTCCTGACAAAAGATTACTGAGAGAAAAATTTTCTTCTCCGTAACTCATATAACCTTTATCTTTAGCACAATGTTCACAAACGTGAACTTCTGTTTTTTGACCATTTATTACCTGAGTTAAATGCACCGTAGCTTTCCTTTGGTGACACTCCTGGCATTCCATAACGCTCTCTCCCTTCCAATTCAGCTTTTATACTTTAGAGTGAAGAGCATAGCCGTCATCATTCGAGAACGGACTTCATCACGGAGAGGAAGAGGGAACGTGAGGACTTCACGGTCAATAATGCTTCCCATAAGTTTTGCTTCCCTCTCTGTAATAATTCCACTCTCTAATAACCTCTCAATCACATCCGTAGCTGCTGTTTGAGAAACGAGGGGATTAATCATGTCAACAATCTCTTCAATCATATCCGATTCCTTGCGGTGCTGGATACGGCTAATACGAATATATCCGCCACCGCCACGCTTACTTTCTACTATATAACCTTTTTCCACAGTAAATCGAGTTTTAATCACATAATTAATCTGAGAAGGCACACATTGAAATTGATCAGCTATTTCACTGCGCTTAATTTCAATTGTCTTTTGCTGGTTCTTATTCAAAACCTCTTTCAAATATTCCTCTATTACATCAGAGATATTCCTCATTTTCCCTCCTCCTCTTTTGACTTTGACTATCTTTGACTTTAATTTTATTATACTCAATTTTGTGAGTTACGCAACTAAAATGTTTGGATTACGTTCACATTCATGATTCCCTAATTTCTTTTCTGCTAAAACAAAAAACCATGCCGAATTTTGGCATGGTTTTAGAATTTATGATTAATCTGAAGAACTTCTTCATTACGGGAAAGCTGTTCGATTAATTCAGTACGGTGGTATTTTTGGCCTTTATCTATTTCAATAATCAGTTTGTTATAGTCTTGCTCTTGTTTCTTAATATTAATTCCTTTAATCCTCAGTTCTTTTTCATCAAATATCGCAGTGATCGATTGCAATTTAACATCAGGTCTTACCTTTAGTTGAAAGATATATGGTTTCTTCTTATTAAAATTCTCTTTTTCAATTTTATTTAATAGAACTAAACTTAATAATACGATAATAGTAGTTAAGATGGCGATATCATGCATACCGGCGCCGACCACTAACCCTATCCCTGCTACTGTCCATATCGAAGCAGCAGTAGTGAGACCTCTAATAGTTAAGCCATTGACGATAATTGTTCCTGCACCTAAGAAACCAATACCACTTATCACATAGGAAGGTATGCGCGCTGGATCAAATCGTACATTTTCAAATTCATCCACGTAAGATTCAAAACCGTATAAGGAGAGCAGCATCATTAAACAGGAGCCTACACCAACTAAAATATGAGTCCTAAATCCTGCGGAATGATTCTTTAACTCTCTTTCGAATCCAATCAGCCCAGCTAATAGCAAGGCAATTACGATTCTTGTAGTAAATGTAAGAAAATCATCGTCAAAAAAACTGCTCCATTCCATAAACGGTCCTCCTCTTCATTAACTTTTAAATACAGAAAAAACCAGAAGCACAAACTTCTGGTTTTATATTAACGTGGCGGCGTCCTACTCTCACGGGGATCGACCCGACTACCATCGGCGCTGAAGAGCTTAACTTCTGTGTTCGGCATGGGAACAGGTGTGACCTCTTCGCCTTCACCACCACATCATATATAGTTTGAGGTAAACCCTCAAAACTGGATAAGGCAATCATTCAACCATCGGACGAGCGAACGTCTCTTCCGACTTCATATCAATCCAGCTACAGCTCCTAGATCCTCGCTATTCTAAGCAATCTCTCT
>NZ_JBQQCM010000015.1:0-121591 GCF_052246755.1 Halobacillus sp. B29 | reverse complement strand
GATAGAGCCTGTTATATAAGCATTCCAGCCAGGTTAAGGAGAACAGAATTCTCTTTTTCCGAAGGGGCCGTTCTTCCTAATAAAGCTGGGGCTGGTGGGGAAATGGCGAGACTCCCATGGGAGAAGGGACTAGGTGAGATCCCGCAGGGAGTGAAACGAGCGAGGAAGCTCACCGTTCCCCCATAGGAAAGCGAGTTATTTCCCCACCACCCCCTCCTCACAGCGTAACGGGCCCAATTTATCTCGAAGCTGAGTCTTCAACTATCCGGCCCGATTGTTTAATAACTCTCTATGAGAATCAACTACATCCTTTAACTAAGCTATAATAAAAAAACCGGGAACTTCTGCGCATCAGAAGTTCCCGGTTTTTAATGTGGTCTAATTAGGAGCGTTTATGACTTGAGTGAGAAGATTGGTGTCTCTCGGAAGTTCTCGTGCGTTTTTCAGGTTCATGAGTTCTGACATTGGAAAAAGGATCATCCGGGTTTCCGTGGCTCTTGGTGGAAGCCGAATGGTCCTCATGGCTGTTAACTTCCTTCTTGCGTTCATGGCCAGGCTCTTCCTTATTTGTACGAGTGCTTTGATTTCGATGATTGTCTGTAGAATCATGGTTAGAGTCATGATCGTGGTTATGGGCTTCTGTATTCGTATGAGTCTTATGTTTTTGATCATGGGCTGAAGAATCACGGTGAGTTTCATGATTATGATAAGCTTCAGGATACATAGATTTGTTCTCTGTTTTATTTGTAATAAATGCGCGGTAAACTTTGTCCTGAAGTTTTTCCGTGGCTTCCACAATGACAATGACCTTTCCTTCTTTCAGATGATTCTCATACATCCGGGCATCATTTTCGGACATTCCGGCACCTACAAGCGCACCGACAATTCCTCCGCCGCCGGCGCCTACTCCTGCGCCAGTAAGAGCAGCAGCGATTGGTCCTGCCGCGGCAATTTGTCCAAGTCCAGGAATCGCAAGCAGACCCAGTCCTGTGATTAAACCGCCAATTCCACCGAGCACGCCGCCGGATAAGGCACCTAAACCTGCTCCTTTTCCGGAGTTTTTGCCTCGTCCGCCTTTGTTGGAGCTCACAGATGTGTCCATCTCATCTTCCAACACGGCTACTTTACTTTTATCTTTTGCAAAAACAGATATGTCATTGGATCCATAACCGTGATGTTGAAGATCCATAATGGCTTGTTCGGCATTTCCTACTTTACTAAATACGCCGCCTATAATTTTCTTATCCATAAATTGTTCCTCCTTTGTATCTTCCAATAATATTCCATACCCTAAAAGTAGAGCAGTAAGCTTTTTAAAAAGTAAAATAAGCCGTTAGTAGGAAAGGCGGCCGAACCTTTACGTGCTAGCCGGGTTCTGAATAAATCTGCTTTTACCGCCTCACTTTCGATGTTTCCTGCAGTGAAAGGGCAGAATATCATTTTTTCCGAACAAAAGCAGCGGCTCAGTTTATACAGAAGCGTGAACCTATTTGAAAAAACCTTGAATATTTGATGATCCTGCCAATTTGTAAATCAAAAGAATTAGTGTGAATTTCTTATTTTTTGAAACATTTAGGAGGAATGATCGTCTGATGTATGAGAGAATCTTAAAAGAGCAAGGAGGTGCCCCATGAAAATACGACTGGGTTTCTTAGCATTGATGATCCTACTAGGCGCTGCCTCGATTGGAAAAGCGATCTATGACACCAATGTATTTAAAGTTAATCACGTAAATTTTGAAAGCAGCGAGCTTCCCGCGGGCGAGGAGCTTGAAATATTACAAATTACCGACTTACATAATAAGGTTTTCGGAGCCGAAAATGAAAAACTGGTTCGTACAGCTGAAGAATTGAACCCTGATCTAATCGTCATTACCGGAGATTTGGTCGACCATAGTACCGAGCAGTTACAACATGTTTTTAACCTGGCAGAAAAATTGAAAGCCATACAGGAAGACGTCTATTATGTATCGGGCAATCATGAATGGGAAAATGAGAGGACAGAAGAATTGTTCCAGGGGCTTCGGGAAAGAAACATTACGATACTGGACAATACCCATGTTACCCTCCAGCGGGAGAAGACGACGATAAATATAGCCGGTATCGCAGACAGTTCCACAGATCATGAAAATATGGAACAAGCATTTGAAGGGATCGACAACAGTGCTTATACGATTCTTCTATCTCATTCTCCAAACGTCGTTACGAAGTACAACGACATTCCGACCGACTTGATTTTGAGCGGCCATACGCACGGCGGACAGGTTCGATTCCCATTCATTGGAGCGGTAGTGGCTCCAGATCAGGGCTTATTTCCGGATCTAACGAAAGGAGTCTATCAAGTAGATTCCGGTTCAACGTTATATATTGATAGCGGGCTGGGAACGAGTATCGCTCCTGTACGGTTCTGGAATCAGAGCCAGATGAGTATACTCACAATCTCCGGTTCTAATGAAGCAAATTAATTCCAAATGTCATTCTCGTTTGGAATGACGTTGAGATAGTTAGATAGCATCCAGGAGCTTACTGACGATTCGCATGAAAACTTCCGCCAACCACTTGAGGATTCGAACGGGTAAAAAGATCAGCTCGGGGATCCATGTGAAGAATGGGTCTAGGACATCTCTCTTACGAGTTTTGCTTTTCCGCTGTTTACTCACAGCACTCAGCTCCTTTATATTATGATCGGGTATTTCTTGATGGCAGGTATTACGAACTCATGAGGAAAAGCGTTTCATTTTCCTGTTTATATTTCTCGGGCAGGGCTTTGTGCTTCCTTCATAGGTCACCGTCATAAAGCCTTTTTTCCCATATGTTGAAAGGAGTCTCGTTTCCGTTAATATGTAGTGTATAATAGGGAGCAATCTATGTTAAGATACGGTGCAAGGGTAAGACACTCGTCTTTAGGATGGGTGTCTTTTTGTTACGATTATGATCGAAACTGTTACGTTGATTCCTGGGCTAAAAGCAAAGATGTGCACAGAAACTGCACAAAATTTTCATTAAATAAGGCTAAGGAAAAGTTGAAGTTGGCACGGCGCAATCGGTTTGGAGCACGGCCCGATTGGGGTAGAGCACGGCCCAATTTAGGCCCCATCCATACAAAAAATATGATTCTTATAAATAAAGGAGAGCCATCATGAAACTCCAGGAATTAGTCTATGAACTTGAATCAAAATCAGAAGTTATAAATAAGAATGTGGACGAAACCTTACCAATCAGCGGTTTAGCTGACAATACCAGTCAGATAGAAGAAGGGTATTTGTTTATAGCCATTAAGGGGTTTATGAAAGATGGACATACCTATATAGATGAAGCTATTCAAAAAGGAGCCTCTGTCATCATAGGAGAAGCAGACATCCAAAATCCAGATGTCCCTTATGTACAGGTGAAGAATGCGAGGAAGACTTTAGGAATCATAAGCAGTAAATATTATGATTATCCTTCTCGAAATAAAACACTGATCGGGGTCACAGGAACCAATGGGAAAACGACGACCAGCTATCTGGTCAAGCATATTTTAGCTTCCATGGGAAATTCGTGTGCTTTATTTGGATCGATTCATAACATTATTAATGGAGTCGATTATCCTTCTCAACATACGACACCCAATTCTCTTGAAATCAATCGGATGTTAGCAGAGAGCAGAGATGATGTGGTAGTTATGGAGGTCACGTCTCATGCTTTAACTCAATATCGTGTAGAAGGATTAGCCTATGATCTCGCTCTTTTCACGAACCTCTCCCATGATCATCTGGATTATCACGATTCTATGGAAGAGTACTTTGAAGCGAAGAAAATGTTGTTTGATCTGCTGAAAAGTGACGGGAAAGCAGTGATTAATACGGATGACTCCTGGGGACAGCAACTGGCGGACATCTTACAGGAAGAAGGCACATCCACTTATCGTATAGGAGAAATGAGCGGGAGTGACTTCCGCATTGTGGAATCGAATTTTAACCCGCCGCGCGTAAAGATTCAGGAAAAGAATGAAGTCACGGCAATCGATTCGAACATGTACGGAATTCACAATATGTACAATGTAACGATGGCTTATGCCGCAGCCAAAGTATTGGGATGGAATCAGGAAGAGATTCTGAGCTCCATTCAGGATTTTGAAGGGGTAAAAGGACGCTTCCAGATCATTACTCGTCATGATGTGAACTTTGTCATCGATTATGCTCATACCCCGGATGCCATTTTTCACTGTTTAAACACAGCTAGACAAGGCGGGGCTGAGAAAGTCATTCACGTCTTTGGCTTTAGAGGAGACCGGGACCGGACGAAACGACGCGAGATGATGGCGATTACTTCTGAATTAAGTGATCACTATATTCTCACGTTCGATGATTTAAATTCAGTTTCAAAAGAAGAAATGGAAAAAGAGCTGCAGCAATTGCAAAAGGAACATGGGAATGAAAAAGGGCGTATTGTAACGGATCGAACGAAAGCGATCAAGCAAGCGATGGAATTAGCGGAGGCAGGAGACTGGATTTTAATTACGGGTAAAGGTAATGAAGCGTACCAGCAGCGTTACGAGCTGCCTGCGGAATCAGATGAAGAAATGATTAATAGTCTATCATACCAGCCTTAGGATAGTACCTGTAAAAAGATTGGATTTCCGCGTTCCCTGAAGAAGGAGAGAACGCGGAAATCCAGGCATTTTCAAGCCCCATTTTTAGACGTTCCCTAATCTTACGCAATCGGGGCTTATCTGTAATAGACAACATAGAGATCTGACTGTGCTGTTCAAGAGTAGGGGAGTCTTTTTGCTGACTGTGATTTTTAAGATTCAACAGAATTTCTGCACAAATTTTGCAAAGAAATTTATTATGATAAACGTACATACCGTTATGAAAAGAGCGACTGCCCTTATCTCATAACGTTATGATAAGAAAAACGCGTGCCAGTAAAAGCTGCGAACTATTTTAGCTTTATTTTTTTAAGATTATTTATATACCTTCCGTGGTATGGGTATATAAAAAGGGAGGGAGAGAAGTGATCGTAACTATGAATGGAATGATGAGTGGAAACGGAATGGGTGGAGGATTTTTTGGATTTGGGTTGATTAGTATCTTAATTATTGCGGCGATCATTTTTATCGTGGTGTGGATGATGAAGCCGGATAAAAAACAAACATCATCAGATTCATTGGAAACTTTAAAGAAACGGCTGGCCCAAGGAGAAATAACGGAAGAAGAATATGACCGTCTAAAGAAAAAGCTGGAACAATGAGAAGAAAAGGGATCATGAGGTAAAGAAGAGGTGAAAGGAATGAATCGAAAATGGATGGGCTCGTTTCTTATTATACTCTTGCTGACTTTTGGGATCTGGATGTTTTTTAATTCTCCCTTCAGCACCAGCCAGCAAGCATTGCCCGCAGAAGTAAAAACGGATGGCACTAGCATCTTGGACATTGGGAATCAGAAAGCGGGAGATCGTCCGGTGAAGACGTTCAGCCTCACTGCCCAGGAGAAAGAATGGCAGATCAATGAAGATAAACAAGTGGAAGCCTGGACGTATAATGGCACGGTACCAGGCGAGCCGCTCCGTGTGACGGAAGGAGATTTCGTAAACGTTCACTTAAAAAATGAATTGAGCGTGCCCGTTACGATTCACTGGCATGGAATGATTTTACCCAATCAAATGGATGGGGTGCCGGGTCTGACACAGGATGCAGTTCAGCCAGGAGAATCGTTTACGTATGAATTCATTGCGAACGACGCGGGTACGTACTGGTATCACTCTCATCAGCACAGTTCCAAGCAGGTGGATAAAGGATTGTATGGTTCGCTGATCATCGAAGAGAAAGACCCTGCCTATCAACAGGAGCAGACGTATATGTTGGATGAATGGGCTGTTGATCAGGAAAAACAGAGTTTCACCAATATGGGTGGAATGATGATGGGATCGATGTCTGGCGATGGTGAGGCAGATACAAAGCAGATGTATGATACCTTAACGGTTAATGGGAAATCAGGAAAAGCCATTGAGCCATTGCAAATGGAGACAGGAGAAACAGCCAGGCTCCGGTTTGTTAATGCAGGTTATCAGCAGCACCGTTTAGTTTTTCCGGAAGGATCAATAGAAGTGATCGCTGCGGATGGAGAAGAGGTTGTGACGGACGAACCATCAGCTAATATGCTGGAAATCGCTCCCGGGGAACGAATAGATGTAGCTTTCACCAGGCAGGGAGAGGAAGCAGAGGTAATTGGTGAGGATCCTACCACCGAGTATGATCGGGGTATGAAAATACCAGTGGTTTCAGAGGAAAAAGCGGATAGCTTCTCTTACGATCAATTATCGGTTTCTTCCGCTTCATCACAGGAAACTGGAACCTCAAATGGAAGTGAAGAGCTTCTATTTAAGCAGACCCCTGAAAGCGATGTTACCTATCATATGGATCTGAGTATGGGGATGGACATGGGAGAAGGAATGTCTTTCCAGATTAATAATAAAGTCTTTCCTGATACCCCTCTTATACCCGTAAGCGAAGGGGATGTGGTGAAGGTGAGAATTACGAATTCGGGAAGATTAAACCACCCCATGCATTTACATGGACACAGGTTTCAGGTAGCTTCGAAAGACGGTCAGGCCTATGAAAATCCTATTGTAAAAGATCTGATTCATGTAAAACCCGGTGAAGAATATACGGTATATTTTAAAGCCGATAATAAAGGCGAGTGGCTGTTCCATTGTCACGATAATAATCATGCAGATCGTGGAATGGTAACGATCGTAGATTATCAGGGCGTGTATTCCCCTTTTAAACTAGACGGGGAACACAACAATCAGCCGTAAATAGAAGCACTAGTCTGCTAAGCTTGCAGAGAAACTCCGGTTTTTTCTGCAAGCTATTTTTATGTCTTGCGGAGAGAATGAAGGCGTCGTTTTCCCGTGGTAACTGCACATAGAGGTCATTAATAAACGCCAATGGTTGACTGTTAATACCTTAGGTGGGTATATTAAGAGGTGAGAGGGCAATATCCCTACTACAAAAACTGTACCAATCAGCCGGATGGAAAATAAAAAACTCTATGAAAGGATGGATCATAATGCAAACTACGATTAAAGTAGAGGGCATGACCTGTGAACATTGTGAGAAAGCCGTAACAGGAGCTTTGAAGGAGCTGGATGGCGTTCAGGATGTTCAAGTCGATTTGAATACGGGAAAAGTTGACGTTTCTACGGATAAAGAAGTAAGTAAAGAAGCGATGGCAGATGCTATTGAAGACCAGGGATATGATGTTGTTTCATAAAGGATAGAAGGTAAAAGCCTAAAGATGAGTATCTTTAGGCTTTTTTACAAGCTTCTATTCCATAATAGGGTCGGATTGTTGAAGACTCAGTTTCGAGGTAAATCGGGGTCCGTTAATTAATAGGTATAGGGCTGGTGGGGAAATAACTCGCTTTCCTATGGGGGAACGGTGAGCTTCCTCGCTCGTTTCACTCCCTGTGGGATCTCACCTAGTTCCTTCTCCCATGGGAGTCTCGTCATTTCCCCACCGGCCCAACTTTATTAGGGCGAACGAACCCTTCAGAAAGGGATTATACTATGCTCCTTAACCCGCCTGAAATGGTTATACAACGGGCTATCCCGCATAGTCCCAGCCTGAAAAAAGGATATATGCCCATAGGGTTATTTCTTCTCAAGCGGGTGAAAGTTGAACGCATTTCGAGTCTCTGATTTGGTCAGGGCCGGAAAGCGAAATCGTCCCCCGGAGGACCTTTCCTCTCTTCAAATGTCTCAAAACTGAGTCTTCTAGTATCGGTAGCTTATGGGGAAATCAATACGGAAATTAACAGTACTTAAAAAAACATATTTCTTCACAATTTCTCGATATATTTTTGCTAGAGTAAGAGGAGACTTTATTAAGGAGTGTATTCAATGAAGAAACAAATAGGAATGATTTTGTTTATCTCAATGCTTGTCCTGGCTGCATGCAGCAGCGAATCGAATGAGGGTGAAGGCTCTGGAGAAGGTTCAACTCAGGAAGAATCTCTTCAAGAGAGTACGGAATCCTTCGATGGAAGTTTAGAGCACGTTCATGGGATCGGCTATATGGATGAGGATACCCTCGCGTACGCCGCTCATTCTGGAATCAAATTACATAAAGGCGGGGAGTGGCTCGAATCCATTCATCACAAAAATGATTATATGGGCTTTAATGTAGTCGATGATGGATTTTATACCTCTGGTCACCCGGGAGAAGGAAGTGATCTTCCGAATCCAATTGGTCTTCAGAAAGGTAAAGTGACGGAAAAAGGTTTATCGTCTCTAGCATTTGAAGGCGAAAGTGATTTCCATGTGATGGGGGTAGGAGCCAGAAATCATGCCGTGTATGTATTGAATGAACATGCGAACTCAGAAATGGAGCAGGGGCTGTATAGAAGCCTTGATGATGGAGAGAGCTGGGAGAAGATAGCTGCCGAGAATTCAGGCGAGAAGATCTTTCAAATTGCCGTTCATCCTGATGATGAGAACATCGTAGCGCTGGCCACTGCTTCCGGTATTTATTTAAGCGAAGATGGAGGGGAAAGCTTCAACGTGATTTCAGAGGAAGGACAGGGCAGCGGCATGCACTTTACCAAGGATCGCTTATATTACGGTCTTTATACCGGCACACCTTCTTTGTCCGTCTATAAATGGGACGATCAATCCAAAGAGGAAATAGGACTCCCTGAAATGAATGAGGATGCCGTCATGTATCTCGCTAAAAACCCTGAAAAGAAAGACACATTTGCTATTTTTACGATTAAAGGAAACAGTTATACGACTTTTGACAATGGGGAATCCTGGGAGCAGATTATTGACCAGGGACAAACGAAATAATGTATTCGGCAGGTCGAAGATAAAGAAAGGTAGGGTACTTTGAATCCTAAAAAAAAGAAACGGCTCATCATGAGAACAGTGGTACTCAGCTTTTTTCTCTTTCTCGTCGCCTTTGTTATTTATCAGAGCTTTACCCGGGAGTCGGACGTCATTAATGCAGGAGACCAGGCACCGGACTTTACGCTGCAGACATTAGAGGGAGAAACGGTCCAGCTGAGCGATTACAGGGGACAGGGTGTGTTTCTCAATTTCTGGGCGACTTATTGCAAGCCCTGTGAAGAAGAAATGCCCTATATTGAAAGTCAGTATCAAAAATTTAAAGAGCAGGGCGTGAAGGTTCTGGCGGTGGATGTGGGAGAAAATGATGTGACCGTCGAATCATTTGTAGAACGGAAAGATATGACGTTTCCTGTCCTGATGGACAGGGGAGAGCAGTTGATTGATGCTTATGGTATCGGTCCGATTCCTGTAACCTTCTTAGTAGATGAAAATGGAAAGGTTGTCGACCGGATTACGGCGGGGATGACGGAGGCTCAGGTGCGAGAGTACATGAAACGAATCCAGCCGGAGAAATGGAGGAAGTCGAATGGCTGATGTGAATATTTTCTTAGCCTTTGGAGCAGGTTTCCTGTCGTTTATATCTCCTTGTTGTCTGCCTTTATATCCAGCATTTTTGTCGTACATTACCGGGATGACGGTCGAAGATCTACAGACAAAGAAAAAGTTAATTCAGAAACAGCCGATGCTTCACACGATTTTTTTCCTGCTTGGGTTTTCGATTATATTTATTGCGATCGGCTTTTCAACCTCCTGGATCGGAGGGTGGTTCATCCGGTATGATGATTTGATCCGGCAACTGGGGGCAATTCTTATTATATTCCTCGGATTTGTCGTCATCGGATTCTACAAGCCCCAATTTTTTATGAAGGAATATAAAGTGTCGTTAAAGAACCGGCCTCCAGGATATCTGGGTTCCAGTGCCGTCGGGATGGCTTTTGCTGCCGGATGGACGCCATGTACAGGACCTATACTTGCAGCGGTGATCGCTTTAGGCGTGTCTTCACCCGATGAAGCTGTTACGTATATGATCAGTTATGTACTCGGTTTTTCCATTCCCTTTTTCTTAATGGCCATGTTTATTGGCCGTATGAAATGGATCAAGAAGAATAACCGCAAGATTGTGAAGTTCGGAGGCTACACCATGATTGTGATGGGTGTATTTCTATTCTTCGGATGGATGACTCAGTTGACCTCGTTTATTACGAATCAATTCTTCGGGGGCTGGACAGGTTTTTAGGAAATTCGATTGAATGAACGAAAAAACAGAGGAGCCATTATGAGAAGACGAATATCGTTAAAGTTAGGAATGCTATTTTTTATACTCATGATCCTAATCGAGCTTTCTTTATTCTTTGTGTTATATACGAATATATCGAACCATCAGATCGATGAAGTGCTGGATGGACTGTTAGCACGCGGGGGAAGTCATAGGAATGTGCTGGAAAAGAATTTTGATGAGGGGACTTTAAACCACGTAGTTTTAATGGAATCAGAAGCTGAGACCGATGTGGTCATTACAGATGAGAAGGGCCAGATTCTATCCAGTTCTTCCATTCTTGAGGATCATCAAAGAGAATTGATTGAATCCCAGGAGAAAGTCCAGCCTGATCAAGGGCGGATTATTGAGAGTAAATGGAAGACAGAACCGTACGTGGCGACGTTATCCCCTATCGAGAGGAACGGGAAGATCGAAGGGTACGTCTATATGTTCTCCCCCTCTACGATTATTCGCAATCTTACGTCCCATTTGTCTCAGCAATTTATCTTTGTGATGATTCTTACGCTTCTGATTACGTTAATTGTCGTCTTCACCCTTTCTAAGCTGATTACGAAGCCTTTGATCCGGATGAAAGAGGAAACGGAGAAGTTGAGCAGAGGGGAAACCACTGTCGAGTTAGATGACCATTATAAGGATGAACTCGGAATACTGGCACGATCGATTAATCGACTGGCAGAAGATCTAGAAAGAATGAAGCAGGAGCGGAATGACTTTTTATCTTCGATTGCTCATGAACTTCGTACCCCTTTAACGTATTTAAAAGGGTATGCGGATATTGCCTCCAGAGAACAGACGAACGAGTCGGACCGTCAGCATTATTTAAAGATTATTAAAGAAGAGTCGGAAAACCTGACCACGATGATCAAGCAGCTTTTTCATTTAGCCCAGATGGACGAAAATACGTTTGCGATTCATCCGGAACGATGTGAATTGAAACCATTGCTTGCGCAGGCCGAAGAGAGCATCTACCCCTTCGTAAACAAGTCCGAGGCGGAAATATCGATTAACTGCCCTTCTAACTTGTATGTTTACGCCGATCCGGTCCGCTTTAAACAGGTTATCGTAAACATTTTGGACAATGCGATAAGGTATAGTGCGGAATGTCCAGTTATTTCGATCGAAGTGATTGATAAGCCGGATGCGTGTGAAATCAGGTTGAAGGATCAGGGTCCTGGGGTGCCTGAGGAGGCACTGCCTTATCTGTTTGAACGTCTATACCGGACAGATAAATCAAGGTCCAGAGACTATGGAGGTACGGGTTTAGGTCTTGCCATTGTAAAAGAAATCGTGGATATGCACCACGGTAAAGTAGAAGCAAGAAATGAACAAGGTTTGCTGATTGTAGTGAACTGGCCAAAGGAAGGACGCATATGAATAGAGTTTTACTTGTAGATGATGAACAGCGTATGCTGGATCTGCTCGAATTGTATTTGGAGCCTCATGGCTTTCCTTGTGACCAGGCAAGAAGCGGATTAGAGGCGTTGAATAAGCTTGACCATACATCCTATGACTTAATTCTTTTAGATGTCATGATGAAAGAAATGGACGGGTTTGAGACGTGCCGGCATATAAGAGAAAAGTCCAATGTTCCCATCATGATGATCACAGCCAAAGATCAAAAGCATGACATTCTAAAGGGACTGAACCTAGGCGCGGACGATTATATAACCAAGCCATTCGACGAAGATATTTTAATCGCACGCATTAAAGTCCTTTTGCGTCGTGGACCTGAACAGAATAAAATTGTCATGAACGATCTGGTATGGAATGAGGAAGCCCACCAGCTTCATTACGATCATAAAGAAATCCACCTCACGCCTAAAGAGTTCAAGCTGCTGGGGTTGCTGTTAAACCGTCCCAACCAGGTTTACGATCGCAATTATCTGTTGGAACGGGTATGGGGATTTGATTCCAATACCGAAGGAAGAACCATTGATTCTCATGTGCGAAATGTGCGGGAGAAGATTCGGAAGCATGGATACCCCATCGACCGCCACTTAAAAACCATATGGGGCGTAGGGTATAAATGGGAAAATTAATAGAAGAAAAGCTGGTAAATCTCATGGGAAACCCATGCACAAAATTAGATGTGCATGGGTTTTTTAGTGAGCTTGATGAATGGGAGGCTCACTTGCAGGAGCTGAATCTAATAAGCTTCCTCCAAGTAGAATAAACAGGGCCGCTAAGAAAACAAGGAAAGGCTTGATCAGCCACCTTTTTGTTGGAATCGAATTTTCCCGAAAAGATGCATGAAAGAATGCCGGGTATAACAGCAGGGAGCTGATGGAAAGGGTAATCAAAAGCTGAAGAAAAATAACGGCTTCCGTATAGGAAACCATTTCTCCTAACATAGCGCCCATCATTCCTCCCATCATTCCAGCGGTGAGACCTTCCATCATGGAGACGGTCCCTAATTTCCCGGCACTTAAAGCTGCCAAAGCAGCACCGCCAAAAAATCCTAAGAGATTAGAGGAATAGAAACTGCCTGGAAAAATAGAGCTTGCCATTAACCCAACCGTGAGACCAATTGTGGTCCCTGAGAACATGGATACGACCATGCGCTGACTGTGAGATAGAAAATCGCACCATTTTCTCGTTAATAGGAATGAACTGGTAACGGTTAACAGTAAGGCGCCTAGAACAAACAGGTGAAAGTCACTCATTTATATTCTCCTCTTCCCTATGTCTTGTCCCTATCTAATGTATGAATGAATGGACATAATTATTTAGGTTCCATGGCGTTCATGGTGTAAGGAGTTATGATCAAGAAGCGGGGATTGCTTTCATCCTCAATGTTCTTAAGCTTTGGATAATTTATTTACATATGGTTCCCGTTTATTGAAACCCGGAGACGTATCTGCTCGTATAGTTTAGCAATTGTATATCTATTTTGGGCATACAATGGAACGAGGAGGGGTCAAGTTGAAAAAAGTGTATGGATATTTTTTCATTGTGGTGATGTTGTTTCTGAGCGGGTGTTCGTTCCTTGAAGGAGTGAATAACTCCTTGAATTATGTGAATGAAGCTACTGAGTACGCGAATGAAGTCAGCACGTTTACCAGCGAAGTTCCTGCACTTGCGGAGCAAGCGGTGACCGATCAGCAGGCGGCAGACGAATTGGAAACGCGTATGGAAGAGATGAAAGCAAATATTGAAGAATTTAATGAGCTTGACGCCCCGCAGGCAGGAGCGGATTTGCACCAGCAAGTGGTGGAACGAAACAATCAGGCGCTCGAGGGTATTCAAATGTATCTAGACAATATAGAAAATGGTAAGCTGGACGCCTCGGTAATTGAGAATACGGAAGTTTTCCAGTCATTGAGAGAAATTACAGAAGTTATTGATCAGATTAAGCAATTGGGAGAATAACCAGGCAGGAAACCCGTCTTCTTTTGTTGAATAGTGGGGGAGAGGGGGACACTCTGGATGAAAAATGTGATAGTGAAAAAGGTATTCTATAATGAAGATCACAATGAAGTGGCGTTTTCTAAAGGTTTATTACTGATTGATGATGTTGGACCACTTATGAACTGGACCGTCAGTTTAAACAAAGTACAGGATGTCAGTTTTTTTGCGGATCTCCAAAAAGAAGGAAAACATCTTCAGATTAGCATTGTCGGGCCAGAAGGAAAGGCGTATAAAGGAACCGCGGCTGTTGATTTGATTCCAGATGAGCGCACGGTGCTCATGGTTGCAAGAGGCGAGTTGACGCAAGGGTGATGATCATAATATATCGTGGGAAACGCTAATCTGAGCGTTTCTCTTTTTATTTTTGACTCTGTTAATCATTGTAAGCTTCTTATGGGGCATTCCATGTTGCAAAAAACATATATTTCTTTCCATTCATTAGATCACCTGATCCGTCTTTTTCTCCTCGAACAAAAAAGACGCCCGTTTTATTATTGGGACAATATTATTTGAACCTTTACAGGGAGTTACGCAAATTAAGACTGCCAAAGAAAGTAATAGAATATATAACATCGTCACCTCTTATACTTTCTTTTCACGTGAAAAAATACGTATTGACAATTTAGTTTCTAGTAAATAAATAAATTTCCCCAACATAAAGATGATTTTGGTTGACCCTCTGATAGCGACCTCCTTGCACAAAGCTTTTCCACCAACCGTTAAACCGGCCACAATACTCGTAAATATAATGGCTATAATTGAATAATAAATGGAGTCATCGTTTTGACCAGCCATTAAGGACAATTGTAATACGACTGCTGCGGACGCTGACCCACTGACAATCCCGCATATATCTCCAACCACATCATTGAAAAAACTTGAAAATACTTCCGCGTTTTTACAAATTTGAACAGATTCCTTTGCTCCGTTAATTCTTTTTGAGGCCATTGCATGGAATGGATATTCCTTTGCGGCAGCCGCAGACAATCCAATGGTATCGGAAATTACTCCAATTGAGATAAAGAAGAAAACAGTAATTATTCCTAGCACTATAGAAGTGTTAGATAATATAAAAGTTGAAATAGATGAAAATATAGAAGCAAGAAGTATAGTGAATACAGTAATTCTCGTACTCCATCCTAATGACCTAGCAAAAAAACCTTTCATTAAATCACCACCTTGTACTTTCATTAACTTTATAACACCTTTATGCAACTAATCTTTCACTCTCTAATAAGCGAAAGATTAGTAATATTAGATATCTTTTTAAGTTTGGCTTGCATTTTGTGTTTTTCTTATATTGTTAGTCCTTTTTTCAAGGAAAGGCTGTAGATAAAAATCTACCCCAAAACGACCAGCATTCGTTCCACTAGCGATAATGATAAATTCCATTATGATGAGATTAGGATTAACACTAATCGTACCGGCGAATAAGAAGCTGAAATTTAGAAATGCACCCACCAAGCTAGAAAATCTTGTGAATAACCCAATGATCAATCCAATTCCAACGAGAACTTCTCCTAGAGGTACTAGAAAGTTGAAAAGTTCAACATTTGGTATGGCGAAACTTTCTAGAAAGTTTGCGTACCACTGTTGTACTGAAGGGTGTTCTCCACTTGATTTACTAACAGCTTCTTTTAAGAAACCAGTAGCATCAAAAGGTACTGGTCCGAACATTTTCCCCCATCCTGCTGATAGAAATTTCCATCCGACATACACACGTATTACAGTTAATAAAGTAGCTGCTATTTTACTTGATCGAACCCATGAAGACATATCATCATCCTTTTCATTCAGATTGTTTATTAATACTTGTTTTCACCACACAACAAAAAGTTTACCTGAGGAAACTTTTTGTTGTGTGGTCAATTCTATGATGAAACGGGAGACATGTCAAATTAAATGATACTTATCTAAGAAACCCAAGATATATCTCGAACTCAAGTCTTCAAGGAACGGGGGGCTTTAGTTAAATAAGTAATATAAAGAAGCAGCCGTTGTTGCTTGTTCTTTATATTTTTAAATGCGTCAAAGATCAATTAATGAAATGGTTAATTATGTTAAACTCACTATTTGCGGTGAAAGTGGTAGAAAAGTGTTTCCATGAAAGTGTGTGGTGTTAAAGGTCCACAAGGCTAATCCTCCTCCAGTCCTTCGAGTAAGGGTCACTTCATAAATACCTGAGGGGAGTACATTTCATGTTGCCCTGGCTGTTCTCCGTACACGTGAAGAATACATGGACATGTTTTTACTAGAAGAAGAAGATTTGAAAGGGAAAAAGTATTAGGATGCCAGTCTGAGGCATGTTCTTTTACGGCAGTAGGTCAATTAAGAGGCTTAAATATTACCGCATCTGATATTGCTTACCACCAATCTGTAGAGCAGCTAAAAGCCAAAGGTAAAGAAGATAAGGCTAAAAGTAATTATGTATGGGATTATTTTGAGGATATAATTCGGTTAAAAAAATCGTGAGAAAGCTTTACTTGATTGCACTCAAGATATGGAAAAAATAGTGGGCGAGAATTTTTAAACAAGAGGTTTCCGTTGAAACGGCTGAATACATAGAAGCCAGAACATGAAAAAGATTGCCCTTCACCTAGCGAGCACCAGATAGGTGAAGGGGAGTGTTTTTCATAAAAAAACTTATAAATTATCCTCAAAAACATATAAGGAAAATAAGCACAATAAAAGTCTCCTGTTATAAACAGAAGACTTTTATTGTGCTTATTTTTCTTAATAGTTATTTACTGCTATTGTTCTTCTGTAGGACTTTCAATCCTTGGTTCATATCGGAGCCAAGAATATAGTTTCGATCTACGAATGTCCCCCAGAAATAACCGCCTTCAGGATTGTAATTTCCAATTTGGACAGGATTACTAGGATCGGTAATATCTACAGCACGAATTCCACCGGCATAGTGAGATAAGTAGAGTGTATTGCCATGAACTTTTGGATCATGGACAGTATTAGCGAATGTTACGCCATCTTCCACATTATCTACAAGCTCTGTTTTGAATGTGCTTAGCAGTTTGGGATTCTTTTTATCTTTAATATCAAAAATTCTTGTGTAGCCATATGATTCTTCGTATCCAGGTCTCGTAGGGTTGTAAACCTCTCGTGTTTCTATAAGAACATTGCCACCTTTTGCAAGTGCAGCCGAGTGAGCAGACCCTTGTACATCCGGTGCATAATCTGTCCGTCCTTCAAATTTCACGTTATATGGATCTGATATATCGAGAATAATTGTACCTAGGTCCCAGAAGGATAGAAGAGCGGTGTCTCCATTATTGTCGGTCATCGTACTATGATTAAAAACAGGCCGTGTTTTGCCATCTGGGGCGTTCCAGTGGTAACCATTGAAGTCTTCATCTACTTCAGCTAATACACGTGGATCAAACTCATAAATCGTTTCAGGAGAAGTCGGGTCACTTACATCAACGAGGGCGAAGTCTTTTTCTTCTCCATGGGTGTAGTAATCTGCATAAGGGTTCGCTGCTAAAACAAATGGTTTCCCTTCTTTGACCGTCAAATAAAGCTCATGCGTACCTGGGACACGTTTGTCCACTTCCCAAAATCCAAGTTTTTCCGGAGACTCTGGATTAGTAACATCATATAAAAGAAATCCGCCTTTAGAGTCAGGGTTGTTGCGGTTTAATTGTTGCACACTGACAACTGCCAATTCCCCTTTGAATTCATTTGTGTTCACTTTTTTAACGATGACTTTTTCTTGCCATGTGCCTGGAATATCATCGGCAAACTTGGCCACTTCGACAGGATCGGATGGATCTTTCATATCAAAGACACGAACCCCACCTTCCCCGCCATTGCTAGTATGTGTACCTACATAGGCGTATCCTTTATGTGCATAAACGTCAGCCGTATTGTTTTGTACTCCGTCGTATTTTTTCAATTGTACAGATCCAACTTCTCTCCAGTTTCCAACATTCTTGGAACCTTCAAGGACTGGAATCTGATTCAGTGACTGAGAGCCTTCTTGTCCTTTTTCAACCAAAGCATCGTCAAGCATATCGTGGGCAAAAGTAGTTGGGGTTACAGAAAAGACCATCAAACCAGCTACTGCGGAGCTTAGCAATAAGTGTTTTTTATTCAACATAATTCCCCCTCTAAATTAATACATCTACCAAAATATAACATATAAAGAAAAATATTTCACTAATATTCCGAATAATGAATCAAAGGAACAACTTGTTTACGTTCTACGGTAAAATGTTGACTACCCCTAAAACGTTCGGATTTACCAGCAGAAGAAAGTAAAGAGTTAAAGGTTGAAAGGACAAAATTATGGTCAGTTCTTTTCTTTAAATATTAATAAAGGAATGTCAGATACTCGAATGAAATTCTTCAGCCGTGAATTACAGGTCTATGATGTAACTAGAAAGTTAGGGTTTATATCACCCCCTACTTTAACCATATGTGGTAGGCACGATGTCCAGTGTCCACTGGCTTACTCAATTGAAATGAATGAAGGTATTCGTAATTAGTCATTAGTCATCTTTGAGAAAAGTAACCATTATCCATTCTTAGAGGAAGCAAAGCGTTTTAATGAAGTGGTTGACTTATTCTTAAAGGAAAATCAAACCTTTATTAAATAATGGGGGCGCTCTTAATGTCTCGATTTCGAGTCTTCACTTACCGGGAGCTTTAGTTGAAGAAGCTTAATTTAAAAAAGAGGAACTTCCATAAATTTGGGAGTTCCTCTTTTGTTTGTAATATCAACACTAAACTTTAACAGAACCTTAAATTTAAAAAATATTGGAATTATTAATATTAGAAATGGAAAATGCATAGATTCTGCAGATGATATGGGTAGACACGGTAAGTAAACTGTGTAAAAGGAGTGAGATCTATGGGAGGTTATAAAAAAAATAGTCTTTCGCTCATAGGGGCGATAGGTCTTGGAACAGGCGTCATGATAAGTGCAGGAATTTTTGCATTGCTCGGTCAGATTGCAGAATTAGCAGGCACATGGTTTCCACTCATGTTTATTGTAGGTGGGATAGTAACAGGCTTTAGTGCTTACTCTTACGTCAAAATGAGTAATGAATATCCTTCTGCTGGTGGAATAGGAATGTTCCTGGTAAAAGCTTATGGAAAGGGTACATTGACTGCATCAGCTGCTATGCTGATGGCCGTCTCGATGGTCATCAATCAAAGTTTAGTGGCCCGTACTTTTGGTACTTATACATTGCAAATATTTAATATTGGTGAAGGAAGCTTCCTTGTTCCTGTTCTTGGTGTAGGATTGCTTTTTTTCGCCTTTCTAGTGAATATTTCGGGCAATAACTTTATCCAAACGTTTACGTCTATTGTTTCCCTCCTGAAAATTATAGGTTTAGTCGTTTTTGCTATGGGAGGATTATGGATGGTCGGCTTTTCTGTTGTTCCTGCTGGGGAAGGAAGTGGCCCGCCTGATTCCACGTTGGCTAGTATGATTGCTGCTGTAGCCTTAACCATTCTTTCATTTAAAGGCTTCACAACAATTACGAATAGTGGCTCAGAGATTGTGAAGCCAAAGAAAAATGTGGGAAGAGCCATTATAGCAACCATCTTAATTAGCCTGATTGTTTATTTACTTGTAGCATGGGCTGTTTCAAGCAATCTACCACTTACCAAGATTATTGAGGCAAAGAACTATTCACTTGCTGAAGCAGCTAGACCTGCCTTTGGGGACTTCGGGGTTTGGTTTACTGTTGCTATTGCTATCATAGCAACAATCTCTGGTATTATTGCAAGTGTATTTGCTGTTTCACGTATGTTGGCTATGCTTACGGATATGAAGTTAATTCCTCACAAGCATTTTGGAATGCCCGGACGAATTCAAAAACACACACTTGTATACACAGTCGTGTTGGCGATGTTTCTAGCGGTTGTCTTTGATTTAACTCGGATTGCATCTGTAGGGGCTATCCTGTATCTTGTAATGGATATGATTGTCCACTGGGGTGTTTTCAAACATTTACGCAAGAAAGTTAATGCTAATTCCGGAATTGTATTAACCGCATTAGTTTTAGACGCCATTGTATTATTAGCTTTCACATGGGTGAAATTGAACACCGACTGGTTGATCGTAGCTGTCTCTATAATATTTATTGCATCAATCTTTATTAGTGAACATTTGTTTTTAAAAAATAGATCAGCGGAGTAAGTCAATCCATTAATAAAACAGAGCACAACTGGAAACACCATTCTTAAAATATAGAATGGTGTTTCTCAATGATGGAGGTCACAAAATAGATCTTTTAAAGGGTTCGTGGTATAGGTATAAAAGGTAAAGGAGATATTGCTTGTGAATGGGGATATTGGTTATATGAAAGATAAAGGGTATTCTTATGACGCAGATCTCTTTCATGAATGATCGCACGAAAATCAGGCGACTTTTGTTTTAATAGATACCTAGGCTTCAGAAATCTATCCTTCTGCAAAGAAAATGCAAAATTGATATGTAAAATCCAATAGAACGCAGTTAAGGTAAAATTTAGAATAGGAGGAAATAAAAATGAAAAAGACCAAGTATTATCTGAGCACATTGTTCTTCATTTTACTACTGGCTTTAGCGGCTTGCTCTGGAGGTAATGAAGAAGGAGAAAATGGAGAGTCTAATCAAAACGAAAACCAAAGTAAAGAAACAACTTCTGAAGAAAACAACGGGATGGAATCGGACAGTCATGAGGGTATGGATCATTCCGGCTCAAGTGAAGTTCCGAAAGGTTTAAAAGAAGCAGAAAACCCGACTTATGAAGTAGGCAGCCAAGCCATAATCAAGGCGGAACATATGAGTGGAATGGAAGGGGCTGAAGCTACCATTGTAGGAGCCTATGATACTGTAGCCTACGTCGTTTCCTACGATCCAACAAATGGCGGTGAGAGAGTAGAAAATCATAAATGGGTGATTCATGAAGAAATTGAAGAAGCTGGTGAAGAACCTTTCAAACCAAGAGCAGAAGTGACACTAATTGCTTCCCACATGAAAGGGATGGAAGGAGCTTCAGCTATTATTGAATCCGCTGAAGAAACGACAGTTTATATGGTTGACTACACTCCAACAGATGGAGGAGGAGAAGTTACGAATCATAAGTGGATCACAGAGAGTGAGCTCACAGCTGATTAGGGAAACGACGTGATTTTTCAAAAAAGTGCTTCTGAAACATTGTTAGGTTAAGAGTAAATGCCCCCAGTATTTCTGGGGGTATTTTTTAAAGGCATTTTTAATTGTTTAGTTTCCTGATGGGAGGGGCCGGTAAGAGATATGAAATACGAACGCCCAAACGTATTCCTTAATTTATCTTGCATTTCAAGTCTTTCGTCATGGGGGATTGTTCAATAAGAGCAATATTCAACATGAACCTTTAACATAGGTGCTCAAAAAAAGTCCTCAGACTCTCCTTTTGAATTATTTCCTGTTCGCGTGCACCCTTAGTTCCCAGACAAATAAACTGATACCGGCCAACAAAGCCGCGCTCCCTCCTATGAGAAGGCCGCTCGGGGTATAGACAAACATATACCTGAGAAATTCCTCTCTGCCCCATGTATCTGCCCCGATTCCGCCGATCGCTGCGCAAATAAACAGAGTGGCAAATAAGAAGGCCGCTAAAAATAGAAACGAAATACCAGTGTAAATTCGATTGATCACGTTCTTTTTCTCCCTTATTTTGAAAAGTATTATTTATTATCATTAAATTCTTCGTCACCCTACTATTTTCCTTTTTTTAGAAAACCATTCATTCAATTACATAAGAGGTATAATCTGCTGATGAATGATAAAAGGTCTAGTCAAAAAAGCCGATATATAGAAAAGAGGAAACGTACATAGGGGGAAAATGAGATGAAGAAATTTAAGTACAAAATGCTGTTGGCCTTTGGAGTTGTCCTGTTCCTGGCTTTTGCAGGGATGGGATCTTACAATCTGTACACTAACTACCAGCATAATCAGCAACAGGTGGAGAGTTACCGGACGAATCAATTAGAAGCTTTTGATTTACGGATTAAAAATGAAGTGGATACGGCTATATCTTTGCTCCAATCCGCCTATAGCCAGTATAAACTGGGAGAAATGTCAGAGCCGGAAGCCAAGGAATTAGGCAGGAAGCTCGTGAAGGAGCTTCGCTACGGGAGTGATGGCTATTTCTGGATTGACGGTATTGATGGAGAGCTGATCGCGCACCCGATGTTACCGGAGAAGGAAGGCAGCAACCGTATCGACATTAAGGATCCGGAAGGCACCTATTTGGTTCAGAATATTGTTTCGGCTGCTACAGAGGGCGAGAGTGGCGGCTATTCAGAGTACATGTGGGAGAAGCCGGGAGAAGAGGATCTGGTGGCTAAGCGTGCCTATTCTGAGTTATTTGAGCCATGGGACTATATTGTCAGTACCGGCAATTATACAGATGAGATTGATGCCCTGACCGCTCAAAAAGCAGACGAGTATAATCAGAAAATGGTGCGTGACATGCTGGTCGGCGGGGGCATTGTGGCTGTCCTGCTTCTCCTTTCCGCGATACTTGCCCTTCTGTTCAGCAATCGCATCTCGAGAAAGTTAACGGAAATGACGGCGCATGTGAATCAGGTAGCTAATAAAAATCTTGAAGTAGAGGATTTATCGACTCGCAGTCGGGATGAATTTGGCGAGCTCAGCCACGCCATTAATCAAATGACGATGAACCTGCGCCTTATGATCGGTAATGTCTCAGATGCTTCCAAACACTTGTCCCAGCAGAGCGAAGAGCTTACGCATTCGACTGATGAAGTACAGCAGGGCAGCAACCAGATTGTGCAAACCATGGAGGAATTATCGACAGGCGTGGAGTCCCAGGCTGATTACTCGACGAGTCTGGCTGAATCAACGGATAAATTAGTACAGCGTATTCAGCAGGCCCAGGAAATGGGAGACTCCGTCTATACTCATTCCACACAGGCGATGCAAATGTCGCAGGAAGGACGGACAATGATGAAGCAATCCGTCGAGCAGATGAACGCGATTGATGAGATTGTGAAAAGCTCGGTTACGAAGGTAAAAGGACTGGATGCCCAAACGAAGGAAATCACTAAAATAGGCAGCGTGATTAAAGATATTGCTGACCAGACCAATCTGTTGTCCTTGAATGCGGCCATTGAAGCAGCAAGAGCAGGAGAAAGCGGAAGAGGATTTGCTGTAGTGGCCGAAGAAGTAAGGAAGCTCGCGGACCAGGTAGCAAATTCAGTCGTCGACATTAACCAGATCGTCGCGAACATTCGAGAAGAATCTACGTACGTATCCGACTCTTTAACAACGGGCTATGAAGAAGTGAATAAAGGTACACAGCAGATTAATGCAACGGAGGAGAGGTTTGAAAGTATTCATACGTCGGTATCCGGAATGGTGGACCAGATTCAGCAGATCTCTGCCAATCTTACCGAAATTACAGAGGAAAGCAGCGAAATGAATCAGTCCATCGCCGGCATCGCCGCTTTATCGGAAGAATCAGCTGCCGGGGTGCAGCAGGTTACAGCCTCCGCTCAGCAGTCCAACAGTGCGATGGAGGAAATAACGTCAAGCACGAAGAAGCTTTCGCAGCTCTCCGAAGATTTGAACAGTCAGGTGAATGAATTCCAATGGAAGGAAGACGCCGAGCCAGAACCAGAGGAAGAGACCACCGATGAGCATCCTCCGATTGATAAGGCTGGGTAAAAATTGAAGGGTATAACATCAGCAAGACTTTAAAAAACTACAAAATGAAACCGCAGGCAGGTTCGAGTTTTTGATAAAGTGACTCGAGCTGCCTGCGGTTTTTGAATCACGAAAGCTCAACCAAAAAAATCACCCCGTCTACTAACGTAGGGAGTGGAGTTCAAAACTATATCTAGTCTGCCTGATTCTTAAGTTCTTCCGCCTGTTTTTCAGCTATCCAGTATAGGAGCTCTTGTTCCTCAGGCTTTAGCTGTCGATTGAGTTTTTGTTCAAATTCTTGAAGAAGCTGGGTGTAAATCTGTTGATGCTGACTCATTTGCTAAAACTCCCCTCGAACTTGTTGTATCTGGCTGGTGCAGAAAGTAAATTTAATATTTTTGTAATATAATTCGACTGTTTGCGTTGAATATATCATAGTCTGCAATCCGGCTCAATCCATTTAGTGACAAATTATGACTTTTTTTAATAGCTGGACTGGAAGATCACCCGGTTTAGTACAATTGTGGAAATCCAGCTTCTACTAAAAGTACTGCCAATGCGGGATAAGGAAAATGAAACGAACAGGTGAATAAAATAAAGTTTATCGTAAAAAAAGCGGTTCAGAAGAAGATGATTGCTTCTCCTGAATCGCTTGTATTATTTTTGCAGAACCTGCAGGGCCTGTTTCGTCGTGGAAAGAGCCTCCTCGTGAAATCTTGCTGTAGTGGCAGCAATCTTCTTTCCAATTCTTCTCCTTTGATCCAGCAATCGCTTCGCTTCCTTAAACAAAAGATGTCCGTCCCAATTTTCCGATTCGACATGCCATCCGTTATCCAGCTCATACATCGCGGAGAAGGAATCAATTTTTGGATCATACGAGAGCGGGAGGAACGGCGTATGACTTACGGCTGCAAATATGAGCGCATGCAGACGCATTCCGATCAGAAGCTCTGATTCTGCGATCCGCTCGAGCTTGTTCTCTATCGAGTCATCCCCCGGGGCGACGACGGCCGGTTCGGTCATTTGCAGTTCTACGAGTTTTGCGAAGCGTTCATCCTCCTGCCCGTGCATCGGGACAAATAGAATGGAGAAACCTTGCTGGGCCATCTGGTCACACGCAAAAGCAAGCTTTGGAATATAGGATTCGGAACCATCCCATGATCGAACACTGACGGCGATCTGATGCTTTTTCTGTATAGACGGGGCTTCATAGCCAAAGACCGCATCGGGTACGACGGAGCATTCCTGCTTCACTCCAAGCGATTCAAGCCGCTGTTTAGAGTCCTGGTCGCGGACAGTAAGTCCGTCGACACGATTCAGGGTGTACCTGGTTAGTTGTTTTCCAACCAGCTGGTCAAACGGCCCCATTCCCTGGGCATAGATGAATACGGGTTTGCCGAGCCATTTTGCCATGTTGATAATCGTAGTATAATAGACGATCGACTTCGGGCCGGTAGCATCCTGCAGCAGACTGCCGCCACCTGATATCAGCCCATCACTTGCTTGCAGTACGCGACGAATGTCACGGAAATTCCAGCGGCTGACGGTTTCTACTCCATAGGTGGTAGTGGTATGGATCAGATCATCCGAAAGAACCGTAATGCGAATATCAGGTTGGAGGGTGCGAAGCTGTTTAATCATGGAGGAGAGAATAGCTTCATCTCCTGTATTGTGAAAGCCGTAATAGCCGGATAACACGACGTGCATCATCATCACTTCCTTTTCTTTTTTATGAAAAATTTCTATATTGATAGTAAAGATAAGCTCCCGTTTGTTGAAGACTCCGTTTCGGGATAGTTGGGGTCCGTTACAATATGTGGAGAAGGGCTGGTTGGGAAATAACTCGCTTTCCTATGGGGGAACGGTGAGCTTCCTCGCTCGTTTCACTCCCTGCGGGATCTAACCTAGTCCCTTCTCCCATGGGAGTCTCGCCATTTCCCCACCACCCCATCGATATACTTCGAACGGACCCTTCTATAGGAGACAGGAGACAAGATGAAGCTGCCACAAATGCTTCAATAACAGGGTTCCTACATGTAAGCAAACATTAAAACTCAAGGTGGATTATAGATGATCCTTGTTCATTGTAAAGTGTTTATTCAGAGATTTTCGATCGCTCCATGATCGCAAAGGGGCGGAAGGGAACGGCGAAGACTCCTGCGGGATGAACATGATCGGTGAGATCCCGCAGGGCTGTTAAGCCCGAGGAAGCTCAGCACATGCCCGCGGAAAGCGAGCCGTTCCCTGGAGCCCCTTTCTCCGCCCCATATCTCGAAACCGTGTCCTACAGTAACCGGATCTATAGCTTAGTAATCTATCAATGAAAATACCCCGCATTGTTTTCAGCTACTTTTTAAAAATCAGCTTATAAATTCCAATCGCGAGCAGACCGATCAGATAGCCGAACACGATGCTGTAGCTTGTCCGGAGCAGGGAAATGTGAAGCGGGATGTGCAGATGGGAGAACGTATTAACGATTGACATAAACCCGATCACACCAGGGACAAGCATTATTTTCCCTATGCGCTTAAACCGGGGGATAACGGCCAGAGCTAACAGGTAAGCCGGAAAGCCCAGGAGAAACTCCTTCGATCGCGGTCGCGCGTAAAGCCACTCTTCAAGCTTCGTCCGGAACCACAACTCAACCTCACTCACAGCCTGGCTATTCCCACTTCGCAGCACATAATACACCGCCGCAGCCCCAGCGAGTGCAATAAGGATGACGTGCCAGCCCTTCAGAGACTGCTTCACTTCTTTAAAAGTCAGCCCCCACAGAGCATAAACCCCAAAGAAAAGCAGAGGAACGACGTAAAGCAATTTGACTCCCCGGAACAGGGCAATTCCTGTTAAGAACACCGTCCCGTTAAGCAAAGCGATAATGATCACGATTCCGGCCAGGCTGATCCCCAGCGCTTTCATATAGGAAAAGGTTATATCCTTAATGCGGGTGCTGCCACGAGAAGTTGCTTGGACCGCATAAATCGGAGTGACCAGTCCCACTCCCAGGGCGAATCCCTGCAGGAATAGAAGAGAATCCGTTATCAGGTACGCGATCATAAGCCCAACTGATGCGAAGGCGGCAAGCCATCCGAATAAGCGGTACTGGAAAATGGAGACGAGCGCCTGATAGATAAATAGAATCCCGGCTAGAAACGCTGCGATCTTCGCCCATAGCGGGGGCGAGAAGTCTTTCCACCCGTCTGCTTCCTTCAATTCAAACGCAGACGGCATGGCCTCTGTTATTTCTTCTAAGTAGGTAACCGTATGATTCAGTGGATCGGCTTCCATAGAAGACAGCAGGATCGAGCGCTGGTTGCGTTCTTTTACGGCCCGCAGCGTGCGGTCCACTTTTTCTTCTACGGTCTGGTGACCGTGCAATAGATCCAGATCATGCATCCGAATCACGTTGTAGTTCAGATCATCGGTAAATTCCTTGAATCCTTCAAGCCGTTGAAACTCTGTAAAATAAACGCCTTCTGCTCCTTCTGAAAGAATGCCGGCTAATTCGTCCATAGCGGCTGCATCAGGGTAGCCGGGAGCCTTATCCCCGCTGATATGTACATAATCCGATTCATCCTCATAGTAGTGAACCGCCGCCTTCAACTGACGCTTCCAATCCTCCGGGCTGTCAGCTGCCACAGAAGTAATCACGTCCAGATTAGCATCTGTAATTTCAGAAACGGCTTCTTCCGGGAGGGAGGCTTCCTTCATATCTACGAGAACCGATGTGAGACCGGCTGCCTGAAGCTGCCGAAGCACAGAGGGAAGAGAGGCATCCGGTTCTGCCATTTCTTTTATATGTTTATAAGGAAGGACGAGCTCGTAGTCATCCTGTGCCCTTTCGATAGAGGAGCGGTCATATAAACTGGGAATCGTTGCGGTGAGTAAAAGAATAAGGATGATCCAAAGGACACGCGATTTGTTCATGGGTCTGCCTCCTTTATTAACTGAAATATTTTCCGAACATCGGCATGCGCTTCATGGTCTCACGATCGATGGCTTTCAGAACATACAGGCACCCGATATACGCGATACCGCCGCCCACAATGGCAAGAATGGAGTAAGTAAAGGCTTCCCATCTTCCCCAGTCTGCTATGGAGTAATACAGAGCCGGCAAGCCGACCAGGATCCCCATCACAAGCGCCGATCCGATGATTTTCAAGTCGCTTTTGGACACGATCGTAAAGGAAATGTACCGGACGATGAAAAAGCTGTTCACGATGACGAGAAGCACGTAGACAATCAAGGTAGAGAGGCCGGCGCCTTCAAGACCCAGCGACTCAACCAGCCACAGGTTGAGAAAGACTTTACTGATCACTCCGGCGATAATAATGATCGCCGCTTTTCGAGCAAAATCAAGACCCTGCAGAATACCGGTGCCCACAATCGTAAGCGAAGTGAAGACAGAGCTTACGCCGAGAATCGCGATGACGAGGCTGCCTTCCGCATTTGTGAACAGGGCGACGTTTAACGGAATGGCGAGAGCGGCAAGTCCTATTGCTGCCGGCCACGAAATCAAGTTCGTAAGCCGGTGGGTCACTTCAATGGTGGAACGCATATCGGTTTGGTCGCCTTCCTTTTTCTTCGCCGTCAGTAACGGTACGAGCGGAAGGATAATAGATGTCGCAAATACAGTGGCAATCTGGACGAGAGACAGGCCGCGCCCATAAATTCCGTACAGGTACGTAATAGAAGGGGAGGCTTCTCCGTGATGACGGTCCAGACTGAACGGGATCGTAAACGAATCGACAAAATTAAGCAAAGCCATCGTCACGGTACCAATGGCGATGGGAATAGAGATCCGGAGAATGGTGCGGCTCCACGTTTTAAAATCGCGAAACGAATAGGAGGTGCTTTTTTGAACCCGTTGCGGTGATCTGACATAGGTGAAGCGTAAGTAGATAAACGACGCGATCACCCCGAACAGGGAGCCCGCCATGATGCCTCCTGCAATCCATTCATTGGAGAAGGACAGGCGAGTCAATACGTAGGCGATAAGCAATACAAGCGCTGCACGGAAAAACTGTTCGAGCACCTGGGAAATAGCGGTCGGATTCATATGATCGAAGCCTTGGAAATAGCCGCGGTACACAGCCATGTACGGAGCGATTAACAGTCCTGTCGCTACAAGCAGCAGGGCTGGTTCGGTTTCCGGGCCCCCAAGTAATTGACTGATCGGGGAAGAGAATACAGCGATCAAGGTAAAACTGACCAAACCAAATAAAAGACCGAGAATACTTGCGGTCACGTAAATGCGTCGAATATGTAAATGGTTTTCTTCCGTACGGGCTTCTGCGATCAATTTGGAGATGGCAAGGGGAATCCCGGCGACGGATAAAATGAGCGTGACCATATAAACGGGATAGACCAGGGTGAAGATTCCAAGCACTTCGTCCCCGGCAATATTTTGGAGTGGAATACGGAATAAGCTGCCCAGTATTTTAGAGAACAGGGCAGCCAGAGTTAAGATGAAGGTGCTTTTTAAAAAGGTTGAGTGACTCATAAGGAACGCTTCACTTTTTGACGAATGACGTGGTATGAAAACTGGGGAAGAGCAAGCATTCTTTTCCAGCGTGTCGGCTGCTGCAGAAGTCGGTAAAACCATTCGAGGTTTTTGTTCTGCCAGCTGAGCGGTGCTCGTTTCACTTTACCAGCGATGACGTCAAAGCTGCCGCCAACACATAGAAAGACACCTTTATTGAACTGGTCAATATGCTCTGCGATCCAGTTCTCCTGCTTAGGAGCCCCTAGAGCAACAAAGACGAGATCTGGTGAAGATTGCATTATTTCCTCGGAAATAGTGTTATGCTGCCAGTCGAAATATCCATCATGAGAGCCTACGACTTGTATGTGAGGATAGAACTGCTGGATATGTTTCTTCACTTCCTCCAGGGTATCCCTTTGGGCTCCCAGCAGATAAATCCGGTAATGGTTCAAGTCGGCTAACTTGAGCATCTCGATCATCACATCATACCCCGTCACTCGTTCAGGGAGGGTCTGACCTAATAGACGGGAGGCTTTCACAATACCAATACCATCTGCGGTTATGTATGTAGCACGGTGAAGACTGTTCATATAAGCTTCTTCTTGGTTCGCGCGCATGACAATTTCGGGATTCGCGGTTATGACGAAAGATTTTTCGTGTTTTTGTATATGCTGATTCAGCTGTTCGACAAGTGTCGAATGGTTCGTTATTGAGAATGGAACACCCAAAATGTTAACGTGCTTCATGGTATGATGAGACTCCTTTAATTTACACATTCCTACCCCCTTAATATAACATAAAAAAGGAGCAACCATATAGCGGTTGCCCCTTTGTAATAGGAATGAATTATTCACTAAGCGGTAATTTTCTGAGACTATTTCCGTAGGCGGAGTAGCCGTGACTGTAAACAAAAGCATTCTCATAGGTATTGGATTCGATAGGTTTCGGCGAAATTTGATACCACGTACCCAGACCATTTGTTTCGTTTAAAATTTGTACCGTCTCGGCTGCTTTTGGAAGTGTGTAAAGTTTTTCAGCTCCCGCATCAGCTTCGGCACGAACATTCACGTAAGTGGTGACGGTTTCAGCAAGGTCATAAGCTGCGTTTTCTTTAGGCGTCCCGTACTTACTGCTTAAATACGTATCTGCACGGTACATATGGCCGGCAATTTTCTGGCCCCAGTACACATCCGAAGCATAATACACGTTCATCCCTGAGCTCTTATTCCCGAGATGAGCGCCTCTTGCTTTCCACGAACTGGAGTCAAAGTAGCCAGGGACGATGAATTCAGAAGCTGCATCCAGGATTCCTTTTTCATAACTATCATACGTCCACGCGTCTTGGTAAGGGTTGCCGTCATTGGCTCCAATTCCGAAGAGGTTATTCTTATCGCGGGCGATTTTACTTTTGCCCCAGTTACTTTCGTGAATCGCATGGGCCAGCAGGTAAAGAGCATTCGTTCCATGCAGTTCTTCTGCTTTTTTGAAAGCATCTCCTGTGCCAATCAGAGGACTGTCCGGCACTTCAGAAGCGATAAATTCATCGAGCTGCTCTCCTGTATACGAGGTGTTGGTATAGAGAGGCATGCGGTTGAAGTATTGATGAGCTTCGCCTGCTTGGCTGCCATCTTCAGAATAGAAGGTGCTGCCATTAAAGCTGTAATACTTTTCGCCTGTCTTCATGAAGGACGGAGCTGCCCCGTATTTGTAAGCAGCCGAACCTTCCGTAAGAGAGTTATAGATTCGGTGATACAAATCTCCATTTTTCTCGTAGTAATAGGAACGGTCTTTCACCATATGCTGCGGCGTCAGGTTAATCTTACCGGCCTTCACATAGGCTGTTGTATCCGCAAGCTTAATCTTCAAGGTATCTTCATTAATCTCCAGTAATTCCACTTCAACACCTGAAGTCATATATGTAAGCGAACGACTTAAATCACTAGAATCATAGAGAACGGTGTACGCATTGGATACCGCGCTTCCTTCATTCATCCACACAATATTATTTCCTTTCAGAACCACTTGATCATCATCAGCTTGGCTGACGGCTTCTTCATAGGTTTCATAATCATCCTGAACGACCGGATCCTGATTGAGAGACAAGCTGACGACTTTATAATCCAGCTCTTTCGGAGGGTCCAATACGTTCATTAACCGGTTAATAACAGCTGCCGTTTCTCCACGTGACGTTTCGTCTTTTGGAGCAAAGAACAGGGAGCCGTCTGCATGCTGTTTTCCACTGATAATTTCCAGGTACGTTAATCTTTCCACTGATTCGACCGCGTAATTTGAAATCTCTTCATTATCGGCAAAAGCTAAAGGTTTCCGTTCTGATACGACGTTTTTCGCCTTGGCCGCATTAATCATCATCATCGCCATGTCCTGTCTCGTGATGACCTTGTTCGGTTGGAAGTCTCCACCCGGATAACCATTAACCAGCCCGTTATTATAGGCGATCATGATCGACTCAAAATACCAGTCATCAGGTTCCACATCTGTGAAATATTCCTCCGGTAATTCTCCATCACCCATCTGTAGGTCCAATGCCCCGTTAAGGAACACCGTGAACTCTGCTCGCGTGACTGAGTCACTAGGTCTATAGGTACCGTCGTCATATCCACTCATGATCCCGGCGTCAATCAGAGCACGCAGGTCATCTTCGAATGGTGTTCCTGTAATATCATCTTCCGCAAAAGCTGTCGAGACTACTGAGGTTAAAGTTAAAAATACGACAAAAATCGACATGATTACCTTCTTCATTGATCACCCTCCTAAATTCATTCTTTATAAATCTATCAGAATAAATTGGAAATGAATAGGTTTAAAAGAAAGTTTTAGAAGTTTTGGAAAGGTTGAAAAGGCTTAGAATCAGGGTTTCCTACCCCATGTAAATTTATATTAAACTTTTTTTAAGATACTTTTTAGATAAATGAGACTAATTTACTATAAACTATTATCTGACAGGTTTCGATATTAATAAAGACGTGCCAGTAACAATCAATCCAATTTTTGACATAGCAATCACTCAACCAGTTCGAACATCGAAAAAGGAGGAAATGCAATAACCGATAGATTCTAGCAATCGTCTCTCTGTCCCTATCTGACAATGGTTTAATAAATTATTTAAGAAGGAGCATGTTGAATATGTTGAGAAAAGTCTGCAGTCTGCTGTTTGCCCTGATCGTGATGACATTCGCTACCATTCAATCCACAGATAAGGTGTACGCTGCCTTAACGGATATCCCGGCCAAATATGCCAGTGAGATCAATTACTTAATCGAGCAGGAAATTATTTTTGGTTACCCCGATGATACATTTAAACCGAAAAATGCGGTTACCCGTCAGGAAGCCGCTACGATGATTGGAAGATCTCTGGATTTAGAGAACAATCGCCAAAACACTAAATTTCCAGATGTGACAGAGGAACATTATGCTTCCGGATACATAGCGTCAGCTGCTGAGAAAGGGATTATCAGCGGATATGCTGACGGAACATTTCATCCCAATGAAAAAGTAACACGCGCTCAAATGGCCACGTTGCTTGCCCGTGCATTTGATTTAAACGAAACAAGCAGCCACTCGTTCACAGACGTAGCAAAGAGCGCCTGGTATTACACACCGATTAATAAAGTAGCCACAGCAGAGATTACCGTTGGTTATCCAGATGGTACGTTCAAGCCAAGTAAGGATATTACAAGAGAAGAATTTTCTGTCTTAATGGCGCGTGCCATGGACGGTAATGTTGACTCGGTAAGCCAGGATCCAAAGCCAGAGCCAGAGCCGGACCTTACGGAAACAGTTATCGGAGAGCAAATGGTAACGACGGATGGCTTAAATGTACGTAAAGGACCGGGGACCAGCTATGATGTAGTTGGAAACTTCTCAGATGGTCAGGAAGTAAAAGTACATGAAGAAGATGGAAGCTGGAGATACGTTTCCGGCAATGGCGTCGAAGGGTATGTACACAGTGCTTACTTAGCCGATATTCCGAAACCAGTTATTGCTGAAAAAATTGTTACGACGGATAACTTAAATGTAAGAAAAGGACCAGGAATCAGCTACGATGTCGTCGGAAAGTACTCCGATAATCAGGAAGTTGACGTTCATGAAGTGGATGGAGACTGGAGACTGGTTTCAGGAAATGGCGTAGAAGGATATGTACACAGTGCTTACTTAGCCGACATTCCAAAGCCTGTAATTGCTGAAAAAATTGTAACGACCGATACCTTAAATGTACGTAAAGGGCCAGGAACCAGCTACGACGTGGTTGGTCAGTTTACTACCGGAGAAGCGGTTGATGTTCATAAAGAAGAAGGAAGCTGGAGACTGGTTTCCTCAGGCAGTGTGGAAGGTTACGTGCACGAAGCTTATTTAACGGACAAACCAAATGTGAATCGTACCGTGGCAATTGATCCGGGGCACGGCGGAAAAGATCCAGGTGCTGTAGCTAACGGATTGGTAGAGAAAGAAGTCGTTTTAGATGTTTCTCTTAAAGTTCGTGAGTATTTAAGAGACTCAGGAATCAACGTAGTCATGACCCGCTCAAGCGACTGGTATCCAACACTGGATGGCCGAGTAAACATCGCGAATCAAAACAATGCGGATTCTTTCGTCAGTGTTCACGCGAATGCCTTCTTAAGTAGTGCAAATGGAGTAGAAACGTTCTATTATGCTAAGGGAATGACCGACCGCGAGTATAAAAGCTATAAACTTGCCGGTTATATTAATGAGCGTCTCCACAAATCCATGGACATGACCGACCGCGGAGTTAAAAATGCCGGGTATCGAGTCATCAAAGCTACTAATCTTCCAGCTGTGCTCACAGAAATTGGCTTTTTAACAAATGATGAGGATGCTGCTAAATTAAAAACGCAAAAATATCGTGATGAGGCAGCTAAAGCTATTGCAATGGGGATCATAGACTATTACAATTGGAGAGAATAATAATGTAAGAGCGACCATTTTTTGGTTCGCTCTTTCAATTATTTGTCAGCAGTGAGCACTTTGGAGGAGGAAGATCTATTGAAAAAGTTAATGGTTGTCATGGTGTTACTGGTTTCAGGGGCTTTGGGTACGCCTTCTGCTTCTCTGGCAGCTTCTGATCAAGGTTCAGAAGGGGAGAAAACGGAGCGTGTGGTGATTCAGTATAAGGAAGAAATTAATTTAAATATACTGAAGGATATCCCGCACACCATTCATTATCGCTATGAATCTCTTGATTCTGTAGCGGTAACGATACCAGGCAATAAGATTTCTGAGTTGAAGGGTGAAACTGCAGTCAAATCAATTGAAGAAGATGGCCAAGTTCAAGTAAGTGTCCAGGAATCTTCCTGGGGCACCGATTCAGTAGAAATGAACAAATCAAGATCCATGGGGCTGTCGGGCGAGGGAGTTAAAATTGCTATCCTGGATACCGGGATTGCAAGCGAACACCCCGATTTGAATGTAACTAAAGGGATCAGCTTTGTGCAAGGTACCGATGGTTATGAAGATGATAATGGTCACGGAACACACGTTGCAGGAATCATAGCCGCCCAGGATAACGAAATTGGCACCATAGGCATTGCTCCAGATGCCCAGATTTATGCGGTGAAAGTGCTCGACGAAAAAGGAAACGGATTGAATTCAGAAGTGGTGGCCGGTATTGATTGGGCCATTGAGCAAGATGTAGACATTATTAATCTAAGTCTCACATCCTGTAAACCTTCTGATCTCACAAAAAATGCAATCAAAAAAGCTAGAAATGCTGGAGTCCAAGTGGTAGCCGCCGCAGGCAATAAAGATGTATGTGTATCTGAAAATATCGATGACATTCTTTATCCAGCCCGCTTTCCAGAAGTAGTTAGTGTAGGCGCTGTTACGCAGAAGCTGAATGGTTCAGATTACACGTATAGTGGACCATCCCTCGACTTCACAGCACCTGGCGCAAGAATTGAAAGCACTTATATTACAAACGATGATTTCCCAACCGGCTATGCAACCATGAGTGGATCTTCAATGGCTGCGCCGCATGTAACAGGAATCCTTGCTTTATATGAGCAGCTGTTTCCTGAAATGTCAGACTCTGAACGAAAAGAGCTGCTGATCTCCAACTCACTGGATAAAGGTGACGGAGGCAAAGATAATACTTACGGATACGGGGTTGCGCAAGCGCCAACCACACCTTTTAAAGATTTTAACAGAAGCTACTGGTACAGCAGTGCCGTTGAAAATCTTTCCCAAGGAAACTTAATCAGTGGTTATGACGATGGTATGTTTAAAGCGAAACGATCCATTACGCGAGAAGAAGCGGCCGCCATGGTAGGTCGTGCTTTGCAACTGAACGGAGAAGAAAGAGCAACGGATTTCTCTGATGTAAGTCCGAGTTCATTTGGTTCCGGTTACATTTCGGCAGGAACTTCTTCTGGTTTCATTTCTGGTTATACAGATGGAACCTTCCGTCCGAATCAGGCGATCAACCGTGCGGATGTAGCGATGATTATTGATCGTGCGTTTAAGATTGAAGGATCTTCTTCTGAAAGATTCAGTGATGTGAATGAAGATGCTTACTATTATGAAAGTGTTCATGATTTGAAGGCTGCTGGATTCATTTCAGGATATCCAGATGGAACATTCCTTCCTTCAAATGAGATTACACGAGCTGAGTTTTCTCTGATTCTTTCGAATGTATTGAATCAATAGTTTGCTAGATTAATAGTAATAAAGTTAAAAACCCTGAAACCTTCCTATAGGTTTCAGGGTTTTTTGCTGTGTTAAAGATAAGCTCCCTTTTCTGTAAAACTCAGTTTCGAGGTAACTCTGGCCCCTTGCCAAAAAACGGTGAGGGCGGCTACGGAAACAACTCGCTTTCCTACGGGGGAACTGGCAAGCCTCCTCAGTCGTTTTCACTCCTTGTGGGGTCTCGCCTAGCTCCTTCTCCCGTGGGAGTCTCGTCGTTTCCTCCGCCATCCCAACGATATCTAGTGAACGGATCCTTCCAGAAGAGGAAAGTTCTTCTCCTTAATCTGCATTAAATGCTTTTATAACAGGCTATCGTGCATCGTTACATCCTGAAAACAGGTGTAAAACCATACGTCTTAATTCCACATCAAGCAGGTATGTTTGATGTGATTTCGAGCATCTGATTTGGCCAGGTCCGGAGGGGGATGATGAAGACTCCTGCGGGATGAACATGATCGGTGAGACCCCGGAGAGCTTTAGCTCGAGGAGGCTCAGCACATGCCCGCGGAAAGCGAATCATCCCCCGCAGGACCTTTAAACTAATCCAATATCTCGAAACTGAGTCTTCAACAATCTGGCCCTATTGCGTAATAAGCCTATTATGAAAAATTCGCAGCTCCACTTCCCTAATAATCTTGGAGAGATAATATTTATAATCTTAAAAAATAACAATCTTTCTTGAGTTCCGGTAAAAAAATTGTAAAATTTTAAGATTTTAGAGGAATTTTATGGACAATCGTGTAAGATTTATAGTGTAGGCTTTTTATAAGATGGAGGAGGAAAGTAGAGTACATACATCCTATTTGCCACGGTCGTAAAATAGAAAGCCAGATTCATAAATTGAAGGAGGAATTTTATAAAAATGAAAAAGCTACATAGCAAGTTTGTTGTATCTTCCATGGGAGCCGCTCTCGTGGCGTCCGCTCTAACTCCAGCTGTCAGCATATCCGCAGAAGAAACATTCCCGGATGTTCAGGAAGACCACCCTTATTACGAAGTCATTCACCAGCTGGCAGAGGCCGGTGTTGTAAAGGGATATGAAGATGGAACATTCCGTTTAGGCAACTCCGTTACACGTGCAGAAGCTTCTCTTATGCTGGCCAAAATTCTTGATCTGAATCTGGATGCCGATCCTGCTCCTTATCCAGACGTAGATCAGGACCACTGGTATGCAGACGCCGTCAATGCCCTTCACGAATCTGGTATTATTCACGGCATGGACGATGGTACCTTTGCTCCGCAAGCAAAAATGTCCCGTGCTGAATTCGCTCAAATTATTATGGAAGCCTATGAAATCGACCCTGTAGACGCCGGCCATCCATTTGAGGATGTGGAGGAAGGCGATTGGTACGAAACAGCGATTGAAACGCTTTATGCCAATGGTTTAATCGTAGGACAGGATGAAAATCATTTCGGTCCCGATGCTGATGTGAAGCGCGGAGATTTTGCCTGGCTTCTAGCGAATACAGACTATGAATTCGGTTCTAAACTGCCGAAGCCATCGGATTTCGACCTTTCGCTTATGCACACCAACGACACGCATGGTCATTTAGATAATGTAGCGAAACGCGTTACTGCTGTTGAAGAAGTACGCGCTGAAAATCCGGATGCACTGCTGCTGGATGCAGGAGACGTGTTCTCTGGTACGCTGTATTTTAATGAATTTAAAGGCCAGGCGGATCTGGAATTTATGAACATGATGGACTATGATGCGATGACATTCGGCAACCACGAGTTCGATCTTGGTTCCTCCGCGGAAGGCCACCAGGCCCTTGCTGAGTTTGTAGAAGGAGCTGAATTCCCGTTTGTCAGCTCGAATGTTAATTTTTCTCAAGATGAGAATATGAAAGGGCTGTATAACAGCTACATCAGTAAGTATCCACGAAATGGTGAGATCTACAACAGCCTTGTGAAGGAAATTGACGGGGAAGAGGTCGGGATCTTCGGTTTAACCACTGCGGAAACAGCGGACATTTCAAGCCCTGAAGATATTACATTTGATAACTACATTCAAACGGCGGAAGAGCGTGTAAGAGCTCTGGAAGCTTTAGGTGTAGACAAAGTAATTGCGCTTACGCACCTTGGTTTCAATGACAATCCTGCTTATGATAATGATCAGCTGCTGGCTGAAGTGGAAGGCATCGATATTATTGTCGGCGGACACAGCCACACCAGCTTAGATGAAGCCGTAGAAGTAACGACGGATGAAAACGGCGATCCGAAAGATCCGACGATTATCGTACAAGCTGGTCAGTACGGAGGAAACCTGGGGACGCTGGATGTTGAATTTGATGAAGACGGTGTGGTAACGGATTACTCTAGCGAGCTGATTGATGTTTCTGAGAAAGAAGCAGATCCAGAAGCGGCTAAAGAACTGAAAAAATACTCGGATGACATAGAAGCCCTTAAGAACGAACCAAGCGGCGGAGTAGCAGCGGAAGCATTCCCGAATCCGCGCCTGGGTGATGGAGGCACGGTAAGTGTCCGTAACAGCGAGACAGCGCTTGGCAACCTGATTGCTGATGGGATGCTTGATAAAGCGAAGGAATACAACGAAGATGTTGTAGCGGCCTTCCAAAACAGCGGCGGAATCCGTACGTCGATTGACGAAGGAACCATTACGCTGGGTGAAATTCTAACGGTTATGCCATTTGGTAATACGCTTGCGACGATGGAATTAACAGGAGCAGAAATTAAGACCGCTCTTGAGCGCAGTGTAGGCCAGGTACCAGAAGAAAACGGTGGATTCCTGCAAGTATCCGGATTGAACTTCACGTACGACAGCTCCAAAGATGCTGGCAATCGCGTACAGGAAGTGAACGTAAATCAGGACGGTTCATGGGAGACATTGAACGACGGTGATATGTACACGATCGCAACCAACGCCTTCACAGCTAAAGGCGGCGATGGCTACGACGTATTTGCTCAAGCGTACGATGATGGCGACGTAACCGATCTCGGTCTTTCTGATTGGGAAGTATTCAGAGACTACGTAGCTGAACAAGGTACGGTCACACCTACTACTGAAAATCGTATCGTAGATGAGAACAACGACGATAACGACAGTGACTGATCATAAGGAATTAGAATAAACCAAAAACCCGTAACGATCACATAATCGATCGTTACGGGTTTTTCTTGTTGGGGATTGTTGTTATAATCTTCCACCTCAGGTCATCCAGAATCTGGATGACCTGAGGTGGAAGGATTTGTATTCAGTGGTCGCTTTTATTTCTTTTTGGGTTTTTTCTTTAGTTTTTCTAGTTTTTCTTTGGCTTGTTTTCGGCGTTCGGCTGTTTCCTGTTCAAGCACTTGATAGTCCTTGCCATGCCCGAGATCGGCGGGTTCTACCAGATCTCCTTCTTTGGCGTGGGAAGGCATTCGTTCGATAGGAATCAGTTTCTCGTTAAATTCGTTTCCTTTTTCTAAGAGAACGGCTTTCCCGTTTTCAAAACGATCGATGGTATAACGCAAGGATCATTCACCTCAAAGTGTAATTTGCGGCTTGATTTCTTCAAGCGTGGCTTCTCCGATATAACTCACATTGAGCAGCTCTTCGTAGGTTTGGAAAGCACCGTACGTTTCACGATACTCGATGATATTCCCGGCAATGGTCGTACCGATGCCGCTAACCTCCTGAAGCTCCTCATAGCTTGCTGTATTCACGATAATTAATTCAGGACTTTCCCCACCATTATCGCCATTATCCTGTTCGGCTATACAAGGATCGCTGCCATCGAAGATCGAAGCACTTACGTCATAGCTGTTACCAGTGGAGGTGATCGTAATGTCCCCTTCGTCACACGTGGAGTAAAGTTCAACGTCAGCCTGCCACAAGCGATCCACCACTTCAGAGTCCGGGTGTCCGTAAGAGTTCTCTCCATAAGATAAGATCCCCACTTCAGGCTGTACTTCATCCACAAATTCATCCGAAGTGGACGTTGAAGCACCATGGTGACCCACTTTTAATATTTCAGCTTCTACATTGTAAGCCGGGAGCATTTCTTCCTCATTCTCAACGGTAGCGTCGCCGGTTAATAAGAAGTCCACTTCTCCGTGAGTGACCTTTAACACAATCGAGGATTCGTTGTTATCACTGGAAGACTCTTTGCTGTTCATCACTTTCATACTCATGTCTTCATAAGATAGGACTTCGCCTTCGTAAGCTGTATCAAATGGAATATCTTTCTCGTCGATCAACTCCAGGTAGTCCATGTAGGTATCCGTTGTATGCTCCTTGCCGCTGTCGAGCACCTGCTTCACGTTCACGGTTTCCAGCACATCGATTAAACCGCCGATGTGATCGGCATCCGGGTGAGTCGCAACCATTAAATCAATCGTGTCGATTCCGGCAGATGCTAAGTAATCCACCACTTCTTCTCCCGCTGATTTACGTCCGCCATCGATCAGAATCGTTTGGCCGGAAGGCGTTTCAAGAAGGGTGCTGTCCCCCTGGCCGACATCGATGAAGTGAGCGGTCATATCATCGAGAGGACGAAGGTTTTTGTTCACGGTATAGGATAGAACCACCGAAAATTCAGCACGGTTTATGGATTGATCAGGGCGGAACGTGCCGTCTGTATAACCATTAATGATGCCCTGAGACGCCAGGTCTTTAATAGCACCGGTCGACCAGTTATCACCAAGATCTGAGAAAAAGACATTTTCCCCGTAATTCCGTTTTACATTATAAGCACGATCTATTAAAAAGGCAGCTTCATTCCGCTTAATATAAGCGTCTGGTTTGTACGTTCCATCCGGGTAGCCGGACACTAAACCTTTTTGGGCAGCTACGGCGATCGCATTATAGTAAATACTGTCGCTGCTTAAGTCATGAAAGCCAGGATCTTCCTGAGCTTCGGCATTCGGGTACAAATCGTTGACGAGCATCATCGCGGCCTGTGCACGAGTGATTGGATCCCGGGGACCGAAGTATCCGTTCCCATACCCATTAATAATCCCTTCATTACTTAAATACGTAATTTCTTCTTTCGCCCACGGCGTTTGATCCAGGTCGCGGAAAGCATCTTCCGCCTGTGCGGGCTGCGTCGTTAAAGCTGTAACCAAAAGGAAAGCAGCTAAAAACGTCATCCAACTTCTCATTATGCGTACCTCCTAGTTGTTTAGTCTTACCATACTAGGAATCTAGTCTATTGAAAAGGGTTCGTAACAAAACTGCCAAATATACCCACCTCAGGTCTCCCAGTAACTGGGAGACCTGAGGTGGAAGGAGGTGGAAATTGACAGGGTCGGGGTATTTCGTTGTGGTTTCCCCTGGGACTATATTCTTTATTATCCATTTAATGTTACAATCAGATTACGAATATTGATAGATTAGTAGGGGGAATTATATGAAGAAACGCACCAGGTATTCGATTACATCGGTGATAATCAGCTTGACCCTTTTGGCCCCGGCGCTCACAGGTATTGCTCCATCATCGTCGGTACAGGCAGAAGAAAGAATGAAAGAGATTCCTTTAGAGGAGATCACGAAAAAAGAAACACAGACTTCCAAACCGGAAGAGAAAGCTGCTTTCATAAAGGACGACAGACCCATCAAACAAGTCCATAAGAAAGAGAGCTCCAAAAGATCCAAGCAAGTCGAAGAGGTTGATCTGAAAGATGTACATAACCGCGGTATTCTAATCGAAGTGAAAGAATCTTCATCTTTTTCAGCGGACGCGTTTGAAGTAAATGAACGTCCTTTGTCTGAAGTACTCTCGCAGAATAATTTTCACCTGCTGGAAGTAAAGGAAAATCAGGATTATCATCACGTGCTGCAGCAAGTAAAGGAAGACCCGGCGGTACTTACGGCTGACCCGGACTACATCAGTGAATCATCCTACGTTCCTTCCGACCCCAGATATCCCGGGCAGTACCAGTACGACAGCATGAATATGGAAAAGGCCTGGAACGTCACGCGTGGGTCTTCCGATACGACGGTTGCGGTACTGGACACGGGTGTTTACAAATATCATGAAGACCTGCAAGGAGTCGTCCTGCCGGGTTATGACTTTGTGAATAATGACGCGAACCCGGATGACAATCATGGCCACGGCACGCACATTGCCGGGTTAATCGCGGCCGGTTTTAATGACCTCGGGATTGCGGGTATAGCCCCAGATACCAAAATCCTGCCGGTTAAAGTAGGGGACGATGAAGGTGAATTCAGCGATTCCGACGTATTATCCGGTATCTACTACGCCATAAACAAAGGCGCCGATGTGATTAACATGAGCTTTGGAGCTTATCATCAGTCAGCTGCTGAAGAACGGGCCCTCTGGAAAGCTTATAACGAAGGAATCGTTCTCGTTGGCGCGGCATCCAATGAAGGGATTAGCGGTGCCTCCTATCCGGCTTCCTATTATCCCGTCATTAGTGTGGCAGCCACAGACCGAGCTAATGAGCCGGCTGTTTTCTCCAACTACGGGACCTGGATTGATTTAGCAGCTCCCGGCGTCTTTATGACCAGCACGTCTTATCTGGGCGGCTACACCAGTATGAGCGGGACGTCCTTTTCAGCTCCGCTTATCTCCGGGCTTGCCGCTATGATGAAAGGGGAGAACCCTGACTGGAATCCGGATGAAATCCAGTGGGCCATGGAAAAGCATGGACAAATCCCTGATGGAAGCCGGTGGGACGAGTCGTATGGGTACGGCATTCCCGATGCCTATGAAGCGATCACCTCAGCCCCTGTTAATCTAACGAACGATGTCAGTAATAAACAAGAAAGCTCCTTTCACTTGGAAAAAGGCCAGCCGAAGCAGGAAAATCTCGACACGCCGAACGACTCTGACTGGTATGATTTCCGCGTGGATCACCCCACCACGGTCAGCGTCGATATAGACAGCCGATCGGATAATGAAGACCTCGTGGTCGTCATCTATAACCGCTACGGCGAACGTCAGGTGTTTGACAGTGGATGGAAAGGAAACGGCGAATCCTTCACGTTTGAAGCAAGTCCCGGCAAGTACACCATGGAGATTTATGAGTACTACAATCACTGGTCCGATCAATCGTACGAAGTGGAAGTCAATTGGCCGGAGCATCCGTCCAAAGACGAAATCGTTTATGAACAGGAGCCGAATGAGAAGGCCTCGTCCGCCACCCAACTCTCCTATGATCAGGCAGCGGTCGGCACCTTTGACCTGAACGATCTGGATTACTATCAAGTGGATTTCCCTTATTCAGGGAGCGTCGATGTGACCCTTGCTTCTGGCGCGGACGCCTCTCACATCGATCCGGAGTTGACAGTCACAGCTTATGATCAAGCAGGAAATAGACAGACGTTAGAAGCGGCGGCGATTCAGCAATTCGAGCAGGACGGCGTAACCTATCATACCGCCACCATCGAAGGGATCACGCGCGGCCCTCATTATCTGATGGTTGAGAACGGAACAGGCGAAGCCGACCGCAACGAAAACTATGTTTTAAGTATGGAATATAACGAAAAAACGTTCCCGGATGTCACCGGTACGTGGGCCGAACCTTATGTCAGCTATCTGTCCAAGGAAAACCTGATGACGGGGTATCCGGACGGCACGTTTGGTTTCCACGATGCGATTACCCGTGCGGGAGCGGCTACGATGATTGCCCGCGAACTGGACCTTCCTCTCAAGGAAGCGGACTTTCCTGATGTGCCCAGCCGTCACTGGGGCTCGGAATACATCGGAGCGCTTGCCGAGGCTGGAATACTGTCGGGTTATGAAGACGGCACGTTCCACCCGAACGGCACATTGACGCGAGCGGAGATGGCAACACTTGTTGTGCGCGCCTACGAATTAACCGGGGAGAGTACCAGCAGCTTCCCGGATGTAAAAGCGGGTTCCTGGGCCGCCTCTTATATTGATACACTCACAGCAAATGACGTGATCACAGGCTTTCCGGACGGTACCTATCGTCCTAATCAAGCGATTAAGCGTTCCGAGTTTGCCGTCATCATGGCAAAACTCCTGAGTGATGAATTATAAAACCATAGCCAAAAGACCCGGTCCGCCATAGACCGGGTCTTTCTTATGCTTTCTATTCCAGAAAATCCTCCGTCATTATCATCCCTCGGCCAGTGCTGTTAGTCATCATACATAGCAGAAGCCCTGTCATCCCAAAGGACAACAGGGCTTATTATTAGTGAATCGGATAAGCTTTCCACCGGGACAAATCAATTGTTTCGCTCAGAATCATCGACTCCGGAAAAACAAATGTCCACGGCTTACTCGTATTGCCTTTCACTTCCACGTGCTGCAGCTTGAACGCTCCCTGCGCCACGACGTCACCTGTTGCATCTTTAACCTGAAGCGGCAGGTGGGGGAGGTTGATCGAACGATCGCTGCCGTTTCGAATCAATAGCGCAACATGAAGAGCGTCTTCTTTCTGCTCGGCTTTCAAACCGACAAAATTAATCTCCCCGGGCTTTGGCGGCTCCAGACCCTCCACATATCGTTCCAAACGCTCCGCATCACCAGACGGAAGGGACTGCTCAAGACTTTCTTCTAAATCAAGCGTGTGCTTGCGGTGCTTCTGGTTCGGTTCAATGACCAGCTTCCAGCCGTGCACCGGCGGATTAGCATCGGACGTGACCCGGTGCTGCTGTTCAAACGTAAACGTCCATGGACGGCTGGATCTTGCCGGAATCGTGCCGACCTTCTTCAGATCAAACCATTTTCTCGCAACGGGAAATCCCTGCTGATTAAGCAGGAGGATCGTCATCGTCTTTAAGGTAATGCTTCGCGATAAGGAATTTCTCACAAACGCTTCAACCACAAGCGTCCCGTTCGTCTGCTTCAAGTCAACGCCGTGAATACTGAACTGGTTCGGTTTAAGCGGCGGCAAATCCTGGTTCCAGAAGCGGTACACGTACTCATCTTCCTGCTCAAGCTGCCAATCCGGATGATAGGAAAGCTCCGGATACACAGCTTCCTCTTCTGACGCGTCCCCGGACAGCCCAAGTTCCTGAGCATGGACCGCATGTTCGTCATAGGCCGCATCGCTATCTTGCTTTTTATGATTTCGAAAATTAAACATGGGGGGATTCCTCCTTGGATTTCTCTAACGGCTCCAGCACCTCAGCCATCCAGAGGACCATGTCCTGCCGCATGGCCGCAAACGACTGGGTGAACAGCTCATATCCGTCCTGTTGATAGAGCCGGACCGGATCTTCCTGCTGGTACTGCCGGATGCCGACGCCTTCTTTCAGGCGGTTCATCCTGTCCAGGTGACGGATCCAGTGCCGGTCGAGAACGCCGAGCGCACCCTGGGCAACCTTGTGCTGCACAGCCGGCCGGCCTTTCCATTTCTGAATCTGCCCCTGATAACGCTCGACCAGCGCATGAAGATCGGAGATAACCTCCTCCTGATCTTCATAATCGGTCTGAGCAAGTTGACTATCTATTCCCGGTACAGCACGTTTTAAATCCTTCTCGAGTTTCTCTACGTCCCATTCTTCAGACGCTTCTGCTTCCGGACAGTGCGTTTGCGCGAGTTCGTGAACGTAATCCAGGACCATAGGCGCGAGGATTCCAATTGGATCTTCGTTTTGAAGGATCTGGTTGCGCAGCCTGTACACGACAGTGCGCTGATCGTGGATTACATCATCCAGCTTCAGAATAGATGCCCGGATGTTCGCCTGGCTGCCTTCGCTGATTTTTTGCACCGTATCCATAAAAGAATCAATCTGTTTGTGCAAAATTAATCCGTCTTCGTTCGTTTTCGGGTGTTTCCATTTACGATCCCGCTCGGTCTGTCCGAAGCGCTCGACGATCTCATCTTCTAAGGAAATCAGGAAGCGGGAAGAGCCAGGATCACCCTGCCGTCCGGCACGTCCCTTCAACTGGTTATCAATGCGGCGTGATTCATGGCGTTCCGTTCCGATCACATGCAGACCGCCGCATGCGGCCGCACCTTCGCCAAGAACAATATCCGTTCCGCGTCCGGCCATGTTGGTCGCAATCGTCACCTGACCGACCTGTCCGGCGAGCGAAATCAAGCGCGCTTCCTGCTCCACACTTTTCGCATTTAGAAGCTCATGCGTAATCCCGGCTTCCTGAAGCAAGTTGGATAGGTATTCCGACTGCAAAATAGAAGAGGTGCCGATCAGGACCGGCTGTCCAGACGCGTGTACCGTTTCCACCTCGCTGACAATCGCGCGGTACTTATCCGCCTGGGTCAGGTACACCTGGTCTGGATGATCTTCACGGAGGACAGGTTCATTCGTCGGAACCGGCCAGACCTTCATGCCGTACACACTTTGAAATTCAGCTTCTTCGGTTTTCGCCGTACCGGTCATGCCTGCAAGCCTCGGGTACATCCGGAAGAAGTTCTGTACGGTAATCGACGCCTGGGGCTTATTCTCTTCCGTGATCGCAAGACCTTCCTTCGCTTCCAGGGCCTGATGAAGGCCGTCGGATAGCGTGCGTCCTTCCATCAGCCGCCCGGTGAAGGTGTCAATCAGCTTAATCTGCTGCTCATCGACCACATAATCCTGATCTCTATGAAAAAGAACCCGGGCCCGGACCGCCTGCATCATGTAGTGATAGAGCGTCTGATGCTCGAGGTCAAACAGATTCTCAATATCAAAGGCGCGTTCGATTTTATGTATCCCCTGATCGGTAAAATGGACTGCCTTCGTTTCCGGATCCAGCTCATAATCCGTATCCTTTTGAAACGTACGCATCACAAGAGCCCCCAGCTTATGAAGATTCGCGTGGGCTTCCATTTTGCGGGCAATGAGCATCGGGGTCTTCGCTTCGTCGATCAGCACGCTGTCAATCTCATCAATCATCGCGACATGATAGGGGCGCTGCACCTGGTTCTTTTGATCCCGTGTCAGATGATCCCGAAGATAGTCGAACCCGAAGGCGGTTCCTGTCCCGTAGGTCAAATCGGCCTGATAGGCTGCCAGTTTCTCAGTTTGGGATATTTGATTCAAATTTAACCCAGTAGATATCCAGAGAAAATCATACAAAGGACTCATCAGTGCATAATCACGCTGTGCTAAATACTCATTGGCCGTAATCAAATGGACACCCTTTTCCTCTAAGGCAAATAGATAGCCGGAAAGGGCTGCGACAAGCGTCTTTCCTTCGCCGGTCGCCATCTCTGCAATGTGACCGTCCGACATGATCAGTCCTCCGAGCAGCTGGAGGTCATAGGGCCGGAGTCCAAGCACGCGGCGGGCCGCTTCCCGCACGACAGCAAAGGCTTCCGCGCGGATGTCATAAATAGTCCGACCCTCGCTCAAAGCTGTCTTGAATTCGCTCGTTTTCGCCCGCAGCTCATCGTCCGAAAGCGCAGACATCGGGGATTCCAATTGATTGATAGCACGGAGATCGTGCTCATAGGTCTTCCATTCACGTCCCCGTTTGTCAGGGAAGAGTTTCTTCATCATGGTGGATGCTCCTTGGTTAGGTAGTTATCCTTTACTTTACCATGGTAAGTCCTGTCATTTCTAGACGAATTACGTTAAGTTTTGGAAACAATCTGTCGGCGTGTGTACCTAGTATGATCAGACTATGAATCTTCCTTCATTACATGATTTTTCCACTGGATAAGGACAACGTCCTACATGTTACAATTTGTAATTTTATGAATATTTGAATATACTTAAGGTTGTAAAAAAGTAGAAAGGAGGGTAATTTTAGGTTTTTTGATAGAAATAATAAGGAGGACAACCATTTGAACATGAAGAAGAGTTTGATTCTATTCTTTATTTTCCTGCTCGCTTTTTCAAACTCGGTGTTTGCGGCCAGTGGAATAACCGATAAAACGGATGTACAGCAGCCGGAACCCGAGGCGAAACCAAAGGTACAAAAGGAAATTAAGAAAACGGATGCAGAGAAAGAATATTCACCGAACGATGATGTCCGCGTCATTGTCGAACTGAAGAACGAACCAGCAATTGAACAAGCGAAATCAACAGGTACGACCTATCAGGAATTACCTAAAGAAAAGAAAGAACAATTACAACAGCAAGCTCTACAAGAGCAGGAGAAAGTAAAACAATCCATCTCCGCTGAATCGGTGCCAATGGATTATAAGGAAAGCTTCACCACCGTCGTGAACGGGTTTAGTGGAGTGGTCAACTACAAAGCGATTAAAGTACTAGAATCTCTTCCGAATGTGGGCAAAGTACATATCAGTCATGAATATGAGCGTCCGGAAGTAATCGATCCAGAAATGTTATATAGTAAGGAGCTTGTAAACGCTCAGAAAACATGGCAGGAATACGGATATAAAGGAGAAGGGATGACTGTCGGTGTTATTGACACAGGCATTGACCCGTCTCATAAGGATATGGTGTTAAGCGAAGACACCGAAACCGAACTTAGTCAAGATGACATATCCGGATATAAAGATTCCGGAGAACTGAAAGGGGAATATTTCACGGAGAAAGTTCCTTACGGCTACAACTATGCGGACGAAAATGATACCATACTTGACCTTGGACCTAATGCCAGTGAACACGGCATGCACGTATCCGGTACAGTAGGTGCCAATGGCGATGAAGATAATGGCGGAATTAAAGGGGTAGCTCCAGAAGCCCAGATTCTCGGATTGAAAGTGTTTGGTAACGATCCGGAAATGCCGTCCACGTATAGTGATATCTATGTTAAAGCGATTGATGATGCGATTATGCTTGGAGCAGACGTGATCAATATGAGTCTTGGCTCCACGGCAAGCTTCGTATTACCAGAAGATCCTGAGCAGAAAGCAGTCGAAAGAGCCGTGAATAACGGCGTAATGATGGCGATTTCAGCCGGAAACTCCGATCGTTTCGGCGGCGGATTCAACAATCCGTTTGCTTCGAACCCGGATACCGGTCTTGTAGGAGCTCCAGGACTATCAACAGACTCCCTGCAAGTCGCTGCTTTTGAAAATGAATACTTAATGCTGAGTGCTTTCAATACTCAAGTAGATGGGGAGCAGAAAGATCCAGTATCCTTCCTGTCTGCAAGTGAAGTAGATCCTGAAACACTTGGAGAAAATTATTACGAAGTCGTAGATGCCGGTCTTGGACGTAAGCCTGATGATTCGGATTCAAACCCGAATGCAAATGACTTTGAAGGCATTGACCTTGAAGGCAAAATTGCCCTCATCAGCCGGGGTGAATCTACATTTGTCAGCAAAACCTTAAATGCACAAGAAGAAGGAGCAGTTGCTGCCATTATCTACAATAATGTAGATGGTTATATCAGCATGGCTTCCAGTTCCGAAATCAACATTCCACAGCTTGGTATCCTGGAAGCCACAGGACAAGAGATGAAAGGATATTTGGATAACGGACAAAATCTTGAGATTGCCTTTAAAGGCGAAGAAGTAAAATCGAAAAACCCACAAGCAGGAAGTATGGCAGGGTTCTCTTCCTGGGGTGTAACACCGAACCTTGATTTCAAACCTGAAATCACGGCACCAGGAGCAAGCATTCTTTCAACCATGCAAGATAATGATTACGGGTTGATGAGTGGAACATCCATGGCTGCGCCGCATGTAGCAGGTGGATCTGCCCTTGTGATGCAGCGAGTGGACAAAGAATTTAATTTAGACAATGCTAACCGTGTGGAAATGACGAAAAATCTTCTGATGAATACGTCAGCTCCGCAAATTGATAAAGGTCTATACAATGATGCGCTAAACCTTGGCTTCTATTATTCCCCTCGTCACCAGGGAGCGGGACTAATGGATTTACATGCCGCCATGAAGACGCCAGTCGTTGCGACTGAAAAAGACTCCGGTCTTGGTAAGGTTTCTCTGAAAGAAATGGACACGAAAGAAACGTTCACGGTGGAACTTGAGAACGTAAGTGACGAGAATGCGGTCTATAATGTAGACGGTACCGTACAGACGGATCTTGTGGTCCAGAATTCAGATACCAATAACTTTGAAATTCGTGAAGAAACACAAGGAATTTTCAAAGAAGGAACGACCAGTGATGAGCAGCCATTCAAAGGGGAATACCCAATTGATATGAGTTCATCGAATGGCGCCCAGGGAGAAGATGGGTATCAGGTCGTTGTTCCAGCTAATTCTTCTGTTGAAGTAGACGTCACGGTCGATCTTGAAAACACAGTCGATTGGAACTATAACGTCGCGCTTGATGAACTATTTGAAAATGGCTACTTCGTAGAAGGATTCGTTAGTTTCACGGATCCGAATGATACAAATCCAGAAATTAACGTACCTTATGTCGGTTACCACGGAGAATGGGATGAAGCGCCAGTAGTAGATGATACGATTTATGAAGGCAATTCCTTCTACAACGCTACCGGTCTATTAACTCCATCTGAGCTTGGTTACGAGTACCTGGGTGTCAGCCCTCTACTAGAAGAGGATGCAGCCTTAACAGGTGATGAGAAGAACGTCGGTTTCTCTCCAAATGGAGACGGAGCACGTGAAGAAGCTGTACCATACCTTTCTTTCTTAAGAAATGCGAAGGATGTCGAGTTCAATATCTTAGATGAAGATAAGAACGAACTGCGCACCATCCGTACCCGTGATGAATTGAGAAAGAATTACTTTGACGCAGGTGCTGCACCTGTTGCCAACATCTATGCACCGGCTGCCTGGGATGGCAAGGTAAAAGGTGAAGTCGTAGAAGACGGTCAGTACTACTATGAAGTGAAGACTAAAGTAGACTATCCAGATGCCGAATGGCAGTCCTTTATGATTCCAGTCAAAGTGGACACAGATGCGCCTTCTCTTGAAGTGACCTACGATCAGGAGAGCGGTCAAATCAACTGGGACGCTTTTGATGAAGACACAGGACTTTCTCACTTTGATGTCCTTGTAAATGGCGAACTTGTTTCGGAAGATTCTCTTGGTGCGGACGCTGATTCGTACACCGTTGAGAATCCTGACGAAGCGGACAACGTAAAAGTCGTTGCGCATGACTATGCAGGCAACACCACGTCTGACAATGTTATGGAAGAAGCGGATGATACGATTCCAGGTGTCATTGCCCTTACTCCAGAAGCCTTAAGTGTTACTAATAACAAAGAAGTCGCCGTAACAGGCTACGTGGAAGATGACTCTCAAGTAGAGAGCCTGACCATTAATGGCAAAGAAGCGAAATTGAACTGGGATAAAGAAAACCAGCGCTACAACTTCAACGAAACCATCAGCTTCAAGAAAGATGGATTCAAAGAAATTGAATTTAAAGCTGTAGATGATAGTGGCAATGACATTTCCTTCATCAGAAGGTTTATGTTAGATTCCACTAACCCTGTTCTATCTATCGATGGACCGCACACCACCGATCAAGGGGAAGCGGAACTTGATATGAATGTAAAAGATAACTTTGACGAGCTTCGTCTCTATGTAGATGGCAGCGAAGTTTACAAGAACATCTTTAAAGAACCATATGAAATGAGATCCATTGAAGAAACGATCAGCGAAGCGGTAAATCTGGAAGAAGGTAAAAACACCTTTGAGATTGAACTCGTGGACTTGGCCGGAAATACAACGACCAAGCAAATCACAATCTATCAATCTGATAAAGAAGCTAAATCCTTCAACGATATTCCAGAAGATTACTGGGCAGAAGAAGTGATTCAGAAGCTGAACGTGGGCGGAGTCATCCTCGGTTATCCAAATGGTGATTTTGGAACCAATGACGACATCTCCCGTGTGAATGCCGCGAAAATGATCGTTCGTATCCTTGACCTGGACACAGACAATGTCGAAAATCCAGAATTCAATGAGGTGAACGAAGGCGATTACGGCTATGCCGATATCGCAGCGATTGCAGAAAGCGGAATTATGGTTGGTTCCCCGGACGGCAACTTTAATCCGAAAGCCAGCCTGAAGCGTTCTGAAATGGCGAAAATCCTTGTCGATGCTTATGACCTGAAAGGCAGCACCGACGACGGATTCAGTGACGTGCCTCTTGATCACTGGGCGTATGATTACATCAATACGCTGGCAGCTAACAAGATTTCCATCGGTTACCCGGATGGAACGTTCAAGCTGGACCGTGACACGACTCGTGCTGAATTTGCGATGTTCCTTGCAAAAGCTGAGGATGATCGTTTCATTAAGTAAGTAGGAAAACAAGAAGCAGCTGAGGCTTAGATGAGCCTCAGCTGTTTTTATTTTTGAATCAATTGAACTTTTTAAGTGTATTAAATCAAGTTATCTGGAAGGCTTGATTCTGTTATTTTTTGAGGTGGAGAAAGGGCTCCAGGGAACAGCTTGCTTTCCGCGGGCTCAACACAGTGGATGTTCGACTAAGACCGCCACATCGTGTGGCAACATCGAACGACCCTGCGTCCTGCAGCGGCTCACCTGTTATGTTCATGAGGCCACTGAAAAACCCCTTTCTACCCAGGGGAGTTGGGGCAGTTTGTTGTTGCTTCTCACGAATCGCTTGTCGGTGGATGCTTGCCGCGGGCACGACCTCAGCTAACTTGGTCAAGAAGACCACTTGACCAAGTGGATCTTCGGCTCGCGCTGTTCCCGCAGGCGTCACCACCGAACGCTCATCGTGGAAGCAACGGAGATCCATCATAAAAGAGTGCTTTTCTTGAACTTACAACAGCCAACCAGTCGTAAACGATCTGGGAAACGAATGAAGAGGTAGAGGGGATAAGTTCGCTTTTGTGTAGCCCGTCATAAATCTTCAGTTTTTCAGCGGCTTTATGTCTATCCCACAGGAGTCTCGCTGTTACCCTCCAGACCTAACAATATATGGATTAATAAATTATTTAAGAGATCGGGGGAAGTACTCTCTATACAGTTATATGAATATTTAAGCCACTCAGATTAACGTTGTAGAAGGTAACGTTAATCTATCATCCCCCCGCACCAGGAATCCTTCAGGATTAGGAGGTTTCACATGTGAAATGAATTTGGAGGTATAAAGTAGTCTTGTATTTTTGAAGTATTTCTTCTTATATATAAGCGAGTCTTAAAGAAGTAATAGATAATTCTCAAAATCCTTAAAAAGGCGTTCCCTGCGATGTACAGGAGAATAGTACTCAGGAGGTAAGTATATGAAGAAAAGAGAAGAGGGAAATATGCCGCTGATTAGGGCATTATTCTTGTTTGTTGTTCTTTTAAGCTGGATGATGCTTGATAACCAAATTACGGGTTTTATCCATAAATATATTACCTCTAATCACTTTCTTACGGGAGTGATTTATTCGCTGGGTGGAGGAGCAGCAGCATGGATAGCCCTTCTTATTCTAGGGAAGGTAATGTCATTAATTAATAGAGAGTAGCCTTAAAGATTTGGCTCACGGAAGGTAATGCAAAGAAGGAAAGAAAAACAGGAAGTAAAGCAACTATATATAATAGAAGAAACTAGGTGTTAAATTGAGAGAAGAAAGAGAAGAACTAGAGAATATAAAAAAGCCATTTTTCCTATTTTAGGAAAAATGGCTTTTTTAGGTTTAAAAACTTACAAAGCGCGGTATAGGAATACTGCGAACTCACTACGAGTAGCTTCGTTGTTTACTCGGAATGTTCCATCTTCATAACCCTCTGTAATATCATTCGCACTTAGGGCTTTAATGTGGTCATACGCCCAGTGACTACTGCTAATATCAGAGAATTTGTTGCTTCCAGAAGAGTTTAAATCAAAAGCTCTAGCGAAGATTGATGCAATTTCCGCACGAGTGATCGATTGGTCAGGTTTGAAGTCACCATTTTCATAGCCTGAGATATAGCCTTCATCAGCAGCGGCTTCAATATAATCAGAAGCCCAGTGAGAAGAAGAAACATCATCAAAGCTTGAACCGTGTCCATTGTCTAAATCAAGCGCATCAGCAAGCATTTTAGCAGCTTCCGCACGAGTTACATCATTTTTAGGCTTGAATAGATCGCCGTCATAACCATCAATAATACCCTGTTTACTTAGTGAACTTACTGCATCTGCAGACCAGTGATCGCTATCAAGGTCGTGGTAGCTTCCAGTTGGAAGAGAACTACTGGATACTCCGACATCAGCTACACGCTTAGCGCCGCGGTAGTTACGGTCCCAGTAACCAGTAAGAGAAGCAACTTCTATGTCGTCACTCGGATTTTCAGCAGAAATCATTTTGTTATTTCCTATGTATATCCCTACGTGCCAGATCGGATCACCGAAGAATACGAGATCACCAGGCTGCAAGTTTGAACGACTTACATAATCCCCTTCGCCATACTGTGATCTTGATGTACGAGGTAGATCAATGCCTGCCTTATCATATACATACTGTGTATATCCTGAACAATCAAATCCGTGAGTAGATGTACCGCCCCAAACATAAGGTGCATAGTCATACTTGAATGCTAGATCTACTATTTGGTTCCCAATTCTTGAGCCAGCTAAAGAGTTAGGTACGAACAGTAGAAAAACCATAGAAAATGCGAGTAACGACATAAGAGCTTTCTTCATAAATTTTTAATCCCCCTGAAATTTTTTTCGTCTCTCTTAATCCTTTTCTAATGTATCACAACATTTTCCGCTATGAATTTACAGTTGTGTAACAATTAAATGACAAGGGGTTTGCGAGAGTTAGAAAATGGGTAAAGGGCGCGGGTTTACTGGACTCTAACCTCTATGAAATTTTCGCATTGGTTACAAAAGTGTGGAATTTTTATAGAATTAGTCACTGCACTAACTTACATATTATGGAAATTTATTTCATCTATAATTGGTTTTCCTCTTATGTAAAAACTGAAATGAATGTAGTAGATAGAGAGAATAAACTCGCAAGTTAGAAATAAATTAAGAATGAATAAAGATAGCAGAGATATCACGAAGATCATCTACGACAGTGGTACTTACTTATACCATCCATATTGTATTTCAATACATATAGAGATCGTATTATTTACGACTTCACTTTAATATTGCATGATTACTTATGATCTGTATTACAATAGATACATGATGAAATAATAGATCAAAAGACAGGATATTATTGGAATATAATCCTGTCTTTTGATCTATTTAATGATGGGTGTATTGTGTCGATATAAACTATGTTATGGATTTTTGTGCATTAGGTCTTCAGACTTTAGTCTGTGATTGTAAACTATTTGAAAAATTAACAAGTGTGCACTCATTCCCATATTTATCTATGATATAATGACTCTATGTTTTGAAATTCGACAATATCTGGAGGTTTAGTAATGGAAGAAACAATATCCCTTAAGGAAATATTTGAGGTTCTGAAAAAACGCTTATTACTTATTATTGGTCTTGCTGCCGGAGCGGCCATTATTAGTGCTTTAGTCACCTTCTTTGTATTAACACCGTCTTATGAAGCTTCATCTCAATTCATCGTTAATCAGTCGCAGGCAGATACAGCTGAAAACCCATATAACGTAGATGATATTAGAACTAACGTGGAACTAATCAATACATATAACGTCATTATTAAAAGTCCACGCATATTAGATCAGGTTGTGGAAGAGTTAGGCTTAGACGTAACTTCGGGTACTCTATCCGATAAGATTCAAGTATCCAACGCCGAACAATCGCAGGTGGTAAACGTTGTTGCTACAGATGAGGACCCACAGCAAGCAGCAGCTATAGCCAACACAACTGTGCAGGTATTTAAAGAAGATATTCCTCAATTAATGAACGTAGATAACGTTAATGTCCTGTCCGAAGCAGCTGTTGGTTCCACACCGACTCAAGTAAGTCCTAAACTCTCATTGAACATTGCGATTGCTTTAGTTGTTGGGTTAATGATAGGAGTTGGACTAGCCTTCTTACTGGAGTACTTGGATAATACGCTTAAATCTGAAGGAGATATAGAAAGCCATTTAGAGCTTCCAGTTATGGGTGTTGTCTCGACCATTACGGAAGAAGATTTGCCGGAGCGTCGTCCTACCAGAAAAAAGACGGAAGACACAAAGGTGAGGAGTGAATCAATTGGCGCTTAACAAGAAGAAAAAGAATCAACAAACGTCAGTGCGAAGCATTATTGCGAACGACAATCCTAAATCACCGATTGCCGAGCAATACCGGACGATCCGTACGAATTTACAATTTGCCTCTGTCGACAAAGAACTAGAAACGATGATTGTTACATCTGCTGGACCTTCGGAAGGTAAGTCCTTAACAACGGCTAATGTAGCAGTAGTATTTGCACAGCAAGGTAAGAAAGTGCTGCTGGTCGATGCAGACCTTCGTAAGCCTACTGTACATTATACTTTTCGTGCGGATAATACTTCGGGATTGAGTAATTATTTAGTAAGGAATCGTTCTCTGAAAGAATTGGCAAAAGAAAGCCGTGTAGAGAACCTGGATCTTCTTCCATCCGGTCCGATTCCTCCGAACCCTTCTGAATTACTAGGTTCAACAATGATGGAAAAGTTAATAGAAGAAGCTAAAGAACACTATGATATGATCATTTTCGATACGCCGCCAGTTTTAGCAGTTGCCGATTCGCAGGTGTTATCTAAGTTTGTAGATGGCGCGTTACTCGTTGTTCGCAGCAAGCAGACTGAACAGGAAGCAGCCGGAAAAGCGAAAGAACAATTGGAACAATCAAGAGCCAATATTCTTGGCGTGGTGCTGAATGATATGGATGTTAAAGACAGTAACTATTATTATTATTACGGAAACTAGAGAGAGGAACTTTCCTCTCTCTTTTTTATAATAAATTATTAGAAATATTCAAAAATGTTGGAATTTGTAATATAAAAAACAAAATGATTCTACTAAAATATCTTCAATTCGAGACCTTAAACTGATATACTCTATAATAGACTTTATAAGACTAATAACCTAAGAATATGACATAGAGAGGAGTCCGGCATATGATCGATATTCATAGTCACATTCTTCCGGGAGTAGACGACGGAGCTCAGACCATGGAAGAAAGTATGGATATGGCTAAAGCAGCTGTAGAGGATGGTATTGATACCATCATTGCGACGCCGCACCATATGAATGGAACCTATAATAACTATAAAAACGATATCCTAATTCAAGTAGCTGAATTAAACCGGCAGTTAAGCGAACGAGGAATTGAATTAAAAGTTCTGCCTGGGCAGGAAACAAGAATCCATGGAGAGATGCTGGAAGGTATACAAAGTGAAGAGGTGCTATCACTTAATGTAGATACTAAATTTGTATTCGTAGAGTTTCCACCTGACAGTGTCCCACGTTACACAAGTAAGTTGCTATTTGATTTACAGGTTGAAGGATATCATCCGATCATCGTTCACCCGGAACGGAATAAACACATTATGGAGCATCCACATACACTTTACACACTAGTTAAAAATGGAGCGTTCGTTCAACTTACAGCTGGAAGTGTATGCGGTCATTTTGGAAAGAAGATAAAAAAATTCTCGAATCAATTGATAGGAGCAAATTTAGCTCACCTAATCGCTTCCGATGCTCACAATACGTCAAGTCGTGGTTTCTGTATGACTGAGGCCTATAGCGAAGTTAGGAAAGAATTCGGACTGGATATGGTCTATCTTCTTTCGGAGAATGCTGAAGAATTGTTGGAGAACGGGATCTTAGCCTCAGACCCGCCGCAGCACGTGAAAAAGAAAAAGACTTTTGGCCTATTCTAAAAGCTGAATAAACTAAAAATACTAACAACTTCTAGTCCATTTATATGACAGAGGTTGTTTTTTATTATTAATGAAAACGCATTATTAAAAAGCGATCGGGATCATATGACATAATCTATTAATATTGTGTAAAATATTGCCTTGTTCCCCTTCATACGGAAATCTAAACCTGCTATAATGATTAATGTTATGAACTTATATAAATTAAACGAAATTAGTAAATTCATACTACCTATAAAAATCTCGGTGTAGTTCTATAAGCTTTGAAGAATAATTTATTAGACTCACCCATTAATTAATATTGAAAGGAGAGGGTAATTGAAATGTTTGCTTCTTTAAGGAAAAGACTTATTTTATTAATACTTATTGATTCGATCATCGTTTCCTTTTCCATTTACATGTCTCATTTCTTTTTAAATCCCTATGTAGCAGCTTTTGATCGCATTATGTTAGTTTCAGCTATTGTCTTGTTACTAACGCACCATTTATTTTCAGGTGTTTTAGGGATGTACAGAAAGAAATGGCGCTATGCGAGTATGGAAGAGTTAATTGGTATTATAGTAGTTGTTAGTTTATCAATCTTGAGTGCAGCTGTTGTTCAATTTATGGCTTTTGGAATGGTTTACGAACGAGCTTTAGCTATTACATGGATGTTACATGTTTTACTCATCGGCGGGGTGAGATTTGCGTGGCGTTATTTTAAAACCTACGGGTTAACTTTTAATCCAAAAGGTAAAAAGGCGCGATTGGTGAAAAACAACCCTAATTTGAAACAGACCCTGATCGTAGGTGCTGGTTCAGCGGGACGTATGTTAGCCAGGCAAATGAAAGGCTCAAGTGACATTAACACGAATATAGTGGGATTCATCGATGATGATTTTACCATGCATCACTTAAGTATATCCGGTCTCCCGGTGTTAGGTAGTAGCAGACATCTAAAAGAAGTGGTTAATAAGCATAAAGTTAACCATATAGTTATAGCTATGCCTTCTATTGAGCAAGCAAGGATTAAAGAAATCATTAAAGAGGCGAAAAGTGTAGTATCCAATGTACAAACCCTCCCGATGATTGAAGATATCGCCCTAGGCAATGTATCGGTCAACCAGATCCGTGACGTACAAATTGAAGATTTATTAGGTCGTGAACCCGTTGAACTTGATATTAACTCCATCCAATCCGAAATAAAGGGAAGAACGGTTATGGTAACGGGGGCTGGAGGAAGCATCGGCTCAGAAATTTGTCGTCAGCTTGTGAAATTTGGACCGAAACAGATAATTTTGTTAGGTCATGGGGAAAACAGTATCTATACAATACATATGGAACTCAAACAACTAGACTTTGATACTGAACTTATAACTGTCATAGCTGATGTTCAAGACCGTGACCGTATATTTCAAGTGGTTCGAGACTACGCTCCCTCCTATATTTATCATGCCGCTGCGCACAAACATGTGCCTCTGATGGAAGCAAATCCGAAAGAAGCAGTTAAGAATAATGTTATTGGCACAAAAAATGTCGCCGAAGCTGCTCATCATGTAGGTGTAAAAGCGTTTGTGCTCGTTTCTACCGATAAAGCTGTCAATCCTCCGAATGTGATGGGGGCGACGAAGCGTATTGCCGAAATGGTCGTTCAGAACATCAGTAAGCAAAGTAATACGAAATTTGTTGCGGTACGCTTTGGAAACGTACTTGGCAGTCGTGGTAGTGTCATTCCATTATTTAAAAAACAAATTGCTTCTGGTGGCCCCGTTACCGTTACTCACCCTGATATGACTCGTTATTTTATGACTATCCCAGAAGCTTCACGATTAGTTCTTCAAGCAGGAGCGTTGGCTCGAGGTGGAGAGGTGTTTGTTCTTGATATGGGTGAACCTGTTAAGATTGTGGATCTTGCGAAGAATTTGATTCATCTCTCTGGGTTTACAGAAGAACAGATTCCTATTCAATTCAATGGTATTCGCCCAGGTGAGAAGATGTACGAAGAGTTGTTGAGTGATAAAGAAGTAAATAAGAAGCCGGTGTTCCCGAAGATCTTTATTGGGAAAACCGTTGAGTTTGATTTTCAAATAGTTCAATATTTAGTTGATCATTATTCCGAGAACGATGTGGATGATTTAAAAGAATATGTCATTGATTTAGCGAACAACCGCTTGCCGAATAAAGTACCGGTGATTGAACATGTGAATTAGAGAGAATACAAGGGGAGAACTTGCTTATGAAAAATGTGAAAAAGGCAATTACTGCGGCTGCGGGGCTAGGACACGCTTCCTACCAGCAATAAAAGCAATGACGAAAGAAATGTTACTGATTGTGGGTAAACCAACGGTTCAGTAGAAGAAGCTATTGAGTCAGGGATAGAAGATATTACTATTGTGATAGGTAAAAGTCAGCGTTTTATTGAAGATCATTTTGCCAAATACTTAGTATATGCAGCATGAAGTGCTCGTAAGTTTATTGGTAATGAACCGTTTGCATAGCTGCGAGCTGAAAATCCCTGTCTTCGTCAGTTATTGGATCAGTATGAAGATACACGTTCTTCTGTCTTTGGTGTTCAAAGTGTTGATGAAGGTTAAACACACCGCTATGGCATTATATTGACCCTAAGCTTCAAGATGGCAGGCGCTATCAGGTTAATACTTTTGCAGCGTAGGCAAAGCAAGGGTCAACTACTTCAAACTTAGCCATTTTGGGCGCTACATTATGAACTCGGAAGTCTTCATGTTTTTTGATAAGCAGGAAAAAGGGGTAGGTGGAGAAGTGAAGTTGACGGATGCGATTCAGATGTGAATAAGATTCAACGTGTGCTTGCCTATGATTTGGAGGTGAACGTTATGACGTTGGAGAAGCTTGGGCTGGTAAAATAGACGTTAGAATTTGCACTTGAAAGTGAATATTTAAAGGAAGAAATTTTGAAATATATGGGAGACCTTTTAAATGAAACTAAGGTTACTTTGAATTAAGCATACAATATAAAAGGGTTGCTCTTTAGGAGCACCCTTTTAAATATATAATTGATGTTCTAAATTACGGAGTTAATAAACTTTATAATAAAATATTTCTTCCTTAAATAATGGAATATTTTGAATTAAAGGAGAATGGATTGTTTTGTATTTAAAAGTTAAAAGACTTATTGATATTATTTTTTCTATAGTGTGCTTTGTGGTGTTATCTCCAGCTTTTATATTAATAGTAATTCTTATAAAAATTGAATCTAGGGGTCCCGTCTTTTTTAAACAAAAGAGAGTAGGTGTAAATAAGTCCTATTTTTCAATGTTAAAATTTAGAACAATGCGGACTGAAACACCTAAAGATACACCTACTCATTTGTTGGAAAATCCAAGTATGTATATTACTAAAACAGGGAGAATATTACGTAAAACTAGCCTTGATGAATTACCGCAAATATTGAATATTTTTAAAGGTAATATGAGTTTTATAGGTCCTAGACCAGCCCTTTGGAACCAAGATGATCTTATTTATGAAAGGGAAAAGTATGGAGCAAACTCTGTATATCCAGGGCTAACTGGTTGGGCACAAGTAAATGGAAGAGATGAACTGGCAATTGAGGTAAAGGCAAAATTAGATGGGGATTATGTTAATAACTTTGGTCTAGTCATGGACATAAAATGTTTTCTTTTGACAGTTATAAACGTATTAAATAGTAAAGGTGTAGTAGAAGGTGGTAAAAAACGTTGAATTATACCGCACTGAGGAGTCTGAATAATAATGAAAAGGATATTAATAACGGGCCGCAATAGTTATATAGGTACGAGATTGGAGAGGTGGTTAGCAGAATATCCAGAAGAATATTCTGTGGATTTTCTGAGTGTAAGAGATAATAGATGGCAAAGTGAGGATTTTAGCAGGTATGATGTTATTTATCATGTAGCAGGGATTGCTCACTTAAAAGAAGCAAAAAAGAATAAAGCTCTTTATTATAAAGTGAATAGGGATTTAGCTTATAATATTGCAAAAAAAGCTAAAGAAGAAAATGTTACACAATTTATATTTGTAAGTTCAATGAGTATTTATGGTGCTCATAAAGGCTTATTAAATAAAGGCTCAATTCCTAAGCCAAAAAGCCATTACGGGAAATCTAAATTTCAGGCTGAAGAATTACTTAAAAATCTAGATGATGAAGGATTTCGCGTAGCAATCATACGACCTCCAATGATATATGGAAAGAATTGCAAGGGCAATTATCAAAAATTAGCTAAGTTAGCAGTAAAGAGTCCAATATTCCCGAAAGTGAATAATAAACGTAGTATGATTTTTATAGACAACTACTCCGAATTTATAAAACAAATTATTGATGATGTTAGCAAAGGAATATTCCTTCCGCAAAATGAAAAATACATTAACGTTAGCGAGTTAGTATGTTTAATTTCAAAAATAAATGGAAAAAAAATTCGAACAACCACCCTATTTAACCCTTTGATTTTTCTTGTTAAGAGTAATGTAGTTAATAAGATTTTTGGAAATTTGATATATGAAAAAAAAGATTCAAACCATGAAAAAAATTATTGTTTATATAACTTGGAAGAATCTATTAGATTAACTGAGAGAGATGAGGACATTTTATGAAAAACAGCTATAATAGTCAACTTGTAAGTATAATTATGCCTGCCTATAATAGTGAAAAGTATATTAACGAGGCTATTACCTCAGTAGCAAAACAAACTTATCAAAATTGGGAGCTTCTTATTATTGATGATTGCTCGCATGATAAAACAATAAAAACTATTAAAAACTATAATGATAATAGAATTAAGTTAATTACTTTGAAAGACAATAGTGGTGTAGCCAATGCAAGGAACGTTGGTATAAGTACTGCAAAAGGACGTTACCTCGCATTTTTAGACAGTGATGACAAATGGGATTCTAACAAATTATCTAAGCAACTTGATTTCATGAAGCGTCACAAATACTCTTTTACATTTACCAGTTATGAATGGATTGATGAGTATGGTAATAGATTAAATAAAAAAATTAACGCGCCTAAGGAAGTTGATTACAAAAATCTTTTATATGGTAATCCAATAGGTTGCTTAACGGTATTAATAGATCGATTTCACATAAACGATATTAAGATGCCAAACATAAAACATGAAGACTACGCCACATGGTTGAACGTCCTAAAAATGGAGAAAATAAACGCTTATGGTATGCAAGAAAGCTTGGCCTATTATCGCAAGACGAGTTCTTCTTTAAGCTCAAACAAGCTAAAAACAATATTTTGGACATGGAATATATACAGAAGTAGCCAGTGTCTCAGTGTATCTAAGTCTATTAAATGTCTTTATATGTATATCTATAAAACAAGCAAAAAAAATTTGGGTTTGTAATTAATTAGAGTAACAAATATTATAAATTTTTTTGTTAATAATTAAAAGGAGTAGCCATACCTTATGTTTGACTTAAGTATAATTATACCCCATTACAATTCTCCACAATCATTAAAAAGATTGTTAAATAGTATTCCAAATGAACCAAATATTGAAGTAATAGTTGTAGATGATAACTCTAGTTATGAATCCCAATACAATAATCTTAAAAAGAAATATGAAAAATATGAGAATGTTTTATTTGTAGAGCGAAAAAATATCCTCCCTAAAGGGGCAGGAAAATGCAGAAATATAGGCTTAAGTAAAGCTAAAGGGAAATATGTTTTATTTGCTGATGCAGATGATTATTTTGTTAATGACTTTTTTAGCACTATTACTCCGTACTTTAAACAGAAGTATGATATTATTTTTTTTACTCCAGATAGTTTCGACGAAAATAAAAAATGTGCGAGTAATCGGCATACTCCTTACAAAAACCTAATTCGCCAATATCTCTCTAACCCCGATTTAATTAATGAACTTGAACTAAGGTACAAATTCCATGTTCCTTGGTCAAAGATGGTATCTAGAGAATTCTTATTAAAGAACAATATTGCCTTTGATGAAGTTAGTGCCTCAAATGATGTAATGTTCTCTACATATGTTGGATATTTTATGAGAAGCTTCAAAGTTTCTAAAGAAGTAATTTATGTAGCTACCAAAAATGAATCCAGTTTAACAACTAGAAAAGAAAATACACTTTTTGATATTAGAGTTAAGGTTTTCATCAGATATTATAAATTCTTAAAAGCAAATTTAGATCAAAAAGAATTTAAATTGTTTGGGCTAAGTGGTGCTAGAGTTCTATTCTCAGTTTTATATGAAAGAAGGGGTTTAAAACAATTTTTCTCGGTATTGTTAACTTTTTTAAAAAATAATATAAAGTTATTTAGATTTAGAGACTTAAAATATATAAATAGAATATTAAGATAACAGACTATTTAGTTGAGGGTGATGATATGAGAATTTGTGTTATAGGACCAACTTATAATAAAAAGTCCTTTGGTGGTGTAGCAACATTTAATGAAGGGTTAAAAGAGTCATTTAAATCTTTGGGCCATGAAACATTAGTAATTACTAATGATTATAGTTCTCATGATGAGACATTATATTTTGATAAATTCACGTTTTTGTTTAACCAAAAAAAAATCATTAATGTAATTGAAAGATTTAAACCTGATTTAATCATTACTTCTATGTGGTATGTAATTTTGAATAAGAATATAAAAAAAGCTCTCAATAAAAGTAAAGTTGTTCATTTCTTGCATGGTTTTCCTACTTTTAGGTATTCTCTCTTAAAAAGGACTTTATTAAATAAGCTATTTCAATCTAAGAGAAAGTATACAGATTATTATATAAGTAACAGTAATATTACTTCATTTGTAAATAACGAGATATTTGGGATAAAAAGTGATGGTGTAATCCATTTGGGATTGAATGAATCTTATGAAGATTTGGAGAAAAACTCAGATGGTAAAATTCGTTTTTTATTTGCTGGTAGGATAGATCAGACAAAAAATGTTGAAGTAGCATGTGAACTATTTAATACCATTAGTGATTACAAGGAAGAAATAGAATTTTTAATTATCGGTGATGGCCCTCTAAGGAAGGAAATAGAAAGAAAATATGCTAATTCAAATATAAAATTCTTAGGTAAAAAGAGTAGAAGTGAAACACTACATTATTTTAAAAAGTCTGATATATTTATCTCTTTGAATCCGCATGAACCTTTCGGTCTTGTATATCTAGAAGCTGTTATAAATAAATGTAAAATTATATGTCCTAATACAGGGGGGCAAACTGAGTACTTAAAGTTCAAAAATGATGTACTATTTATAGATATTAATAACCCTCAAAAGCACAAAATGGATATTATCAATTTAATTCAAAGGAATGCTTATAAGGATGTTAACTTGAAGGATTTTTTTGATTATTATAATTATCAAAGGGTTGCGAATGATTTATTGAGATTAACCTAATCGAGATTTGAAAAATAACTTTAATGGTGGTGTTTTATTTGAAAATATTAATTATTTCTAACCATTATCCGCATGGTGAGAATAATGAATATATTTTTGTTAAGCAATTAGTTGATAAATGGGTGTTACAAGGTCATGAATGTACAGTTATCTCTCCTGAAAGTTTAACAACCAGTATAAAAAATAAACGTAAGTTAAGGGGATATATTACAACTTATAAAGTAAGTAATGATAAAAGTTATAAGTTGTATTCTCCTAAGTTTATGACATTTTCAAATTTTGCTTTTATAAAGAAGTTAGCTAACAAACTTTTTAATAGGGCTGTGATGTCAACTGTAAAAAAAAATGAGATTGAATTTGACTTAATATATTCACATTTTCTTAGTCAGGCAGGAGCCGCAGCTTACGAATGTTCAGTTAGGTACCAAAAACCATTTTTTATAGCCTTTGGGGAAAGTGAATTTAAATTTCAAAAGGATTATAGTAGGAAGATGATACAAGAAATTTTTAATAGTTGCTCTGGATGTATAGCGGTATCAAATGAAATGAAAGAAAGGCTTTTAGATTTACCATATAAAATAACGGAAAATAAAATATCTGTTCATTCAAATGGATTTGATAAAGAGAAATTTCACAATATTAGTAAGAGTACGGTTAGAAATGAATTAAAAGTAAATGAGGAAGACTTTGTGGTCATTTTTGTAGGAAGTTTTATAGAAAGAAAGGGAATTAAGAGAGTAAGTTCTGCTTTAGAATCTATAAATAATCCTAAAATCAAAGCAGTTTTTATTGGTGATGGTCCTCAAAAGCCTAATTACAGATATACTATATTTAGTGGAAAAGTTAACCATGATAATATAGTTAAATGGTTAAATGCTAGTGATGTATTTGCTTTGCCTACCTTAAATGAGGGGAGTTGCAATGCTATCATTGAGGCAATGGCATGCGGTTTACCAATAATTTCTTCCGATAGACCTTTCAACGATGATATATTGGATCCTGCATTTGCAATACGCATAGATTCAATGGACATTGTAAGTATAAAGGAGGCTATTTTAAAATTATATAATGATAATCTCTTAAAAGATAATATGAGTAGAAGTGCATTAGAAGCTTCTACATCATTTAATTTAACCAAAAGAGCTACAAATATCCTTTCATTCTTAGAGAGAAAGGCTAGTGAATAATTCAGGTTGAGGTGCATTATGTCTTTATATTTAAGCAAAATAATCTACGTGTTTTTAATAATATATATGCTCTGGTTTCAAGTTATATTCTTTTCAATACCAAACTTTTTACTGGGCTCTGGAATTGGCTTGTTAGGACTTGTTTTGTTTCACGCCTACACTCAATCTACTAACCTTAAAGAAGTATTACCAATTGAAATAAGATTTTGGATTTTATTCACGTTGGTATCTTTGATGGTTGGAATGTTTGTAGCATTAGATAAGGTCCTAATGATAAATTCAATAATTACCTATCTCCAATTTTTAATACTGACTTTTGTAATTATATATGTATCGATTGTAGAGAAGAGTGTCGAATTCTTCGTTAACACATTTATCTTTTTAGTTATAATTTGTGCTATAACAACTTTGTTTTGGGGAGTAGATTACGGCGGTGGTAGGATAACCATGAGTCCAACGAATAACCCTAATACCCTTGGTTTAACTATGACCATAGGAGTAGGTTTTATTTTATATAAATTAAATATAAAGGAATTATTTTCTTCAATTTTATATTTGTCTTGTATATTAATGTTTATATATATCATCCTCTTTACTGGATCAAGAAAATCACTATTAGCAGTGGCTTTACTCTTAGTTTCTTGGTTATTAATGATTAGCATCTCTCAACTTAAGTTACTTACGATAGCAAATAAGGTTAAGTACACAACTCTAATAATAGTATTAATAATATTATTATCTAATGTGTTATATCCTTTATTACAAGATTCAGTATTATTAACCCGACTTATGGCCTTTTTTGAATCTGGAGACAGTACAAGGGAACAAATGTACAGGGAAGCATTTTCGATTTTTGCGAATAACCCCGTGTTTGGTGTAGGATTTGATCAATACAGAGTTATTTCTATATTTGGCACCTATTCACACTCTACTTATGCTGAAATTTTAGCTAACACGGGTTTGTTAGGTGCGGTATTATATTTTTCACCATACTTTGTTTTAATGAAAAACTATACCATCCAATGGTTTAATAAAAAAAATAATTTTATAACTAACCAAAGATATAGAGTGCTTTTCATTATGTATGGTGTTTTGTTGTTTTTAGGATTTGGGGTTATACATATTTATGATAAAACTTCTATTCTCTTTCTAGCTATTTTGATAGCTTTTTATCGAGTAGAAGTAAAAAAATCTAAAATAATTAAAAATGGTGGTATTTATGAATAAATTAAGAGTGCTAAAAAAAATAGTGAGTAATCCTTTTTCAATAGTTAGGATATTAGGAGAAAAAAATTTATTTAATTGGTTGCCTGATAGCCTTTACTTAAAGTTAATTTATAGAGCAGAAACTGGGAAGCAACTGAACATTAAAAATCCTAAAACTTATAATGAAAAACTTCAATGGCTTAAACTCAATGCCCGTAACTCTACGTATAGTAAGTTAGTAGACAAGTATGAAGTACGTAATTATATAAAAGACACTATAGGTGAAGAATATTTGATACCAATTTTAGGTGTTTATAATAACGTAGAGGAAATCGACTGGAAAAGACTCCCTGAAAAATTTGTACTTAAGTGTACACATGGCTCAAGCTCAAACATTATTTGTACAAATAAAAGCAATCTTGATATAGAGGGAAGCAAAAAGAAATTGAGAAAATGGATGAAGAAAAATTGGTACTGGTTTGGTAGAGAGTGGCCCTACAAAAATGTTAATCCACGGATTATTTGCGAAAAATACATGGTAGATGAGTCTGAGACAGAACTAAAAGATTATAAAATATTTTGTTTTAACGGCAAGCCAAAGTTAATCCAAGTGGATTTTAATAGACATATTCATCATAAAAGAAACTTATTTACCGTAGATTGGAAATTGGTTGACGCGAAAATAAAATATGATAATGACCTTTCTAAAGAAATTCCTAAACCAAACAGGTTAGAAGAAATGCTTACCCTTGCCAAGAAATTATCTCATAATTTCCCACATGTAAGAGTAGATTTTTATTCGATAAAAGATAAATTATATTTTGGTGAAATTACCTTTTATCATGGATCTGGTTTTGAACAGTTTGATCCTCCAAACTTGGAAAAGAAAATGGGAGATTGGATAAAATTAGATAATTATGATGAGCAAGTATTTTAATTGAGGTGTAGATAAATGGATATAATTATAGGTGGGGATTTAGTACCTACTAGTTCAAATATGAATCTGTTTGAAAAAGGTAATGTGACCGAATTATTAGGTGAGGATTTGCTATCAAAATGGGAATCTGTTCAACATAGGATATTTAACTTGGAAACACCGCTTGTTGACCATGAAACACCTATAAACAAGTGTGGGTCTAATTTAATTTCCAGTACAAAGGCAATCTCAGGGATAAAGAACTTAAAACCTTCATTAATTACATTAGCTAATAATCATATTTTAGATCAAGGAAATAATGGTTTAAAATCAACTGAAAATATACTGAGAAATAATGCTATCTCTCATATAGGAGCAGGGGATAACCTAGAAATAGCTAAAGCTCCTTATATATTTAATCAAGAAAATACTAAAGTGGGGGTTTATACATGTGCTGAGCACGAGTTTACGATCGCTACAAAAGCGGACCCTGGGGCAAATCCATTTGATCCATTAGAAAGTCTAGACCATATAGTAGAGCTTAAGAAAGAATGTGATTATGTCATAGTTTTATTTCATGGTGGTAAAGAACATTATCGATACCCTTCTCCTCTATTACAGAAAATTTGTCGAAAAATGGTGGAGAAAGGTGCCGATGTAGTAATTACTCAGCATAGCCATTGTATAGGGTGTTATGAAGATTACCTAGGTTCTAAAATCATCTATGGTCAAGGGAACTTTATTTTTGATAATTCTGAAAGCGATTTTTGGAAAACTAGTTTGTTAATTAAATTAAAGCTTAATAATTCGTTAAATATTGAATATGTTCCTTTTGTGAAAAAGAATAACTTGGTAAGACTAGCTAATAATAATGAGGCTGAGAAAATATTAAATAATTTTTATTACCGATCAGAGGAAATAAAAGAAATTGGCTTTATAGAAAAAAAGTATAAAAAATTTGCGAGTGAGAAAATAGAGGAATATTTAAGAACATTTGTAGGACATGGAAGGTTAAAAACGAAACTTGATCGAAGGCTAATGAAAAATTCTATTCTAAAAAGTCGTTACAGTAATGACAAGTTAAATCAAATACGTAATTATATAGAGTGTGAAGCGCATAGGGAGCTATTGTTAAAAGGTTTAGAAGGAGACACTTGGGGTGGAAGCTGAGAAATTGCAACGTAAGATATTTAGTGCAACAAAATGGTCAACAATAACTGAAGTACTTGCTAAATTAATTGTTCCACTAACAAATATTATACTGGCACGTATACTTACACCTGAAGCATTTGGTATTATTGCTACTATTACTATGATCACTAGCTTTGTAGAGATGTTTACTGATTCCGGATTTCAGAAATATCTTGTTCATAAAGAATTTAAGACGGAAGAAGAAAAAAAGAAGAGTGCTAATGTTAGTTTTTGGACAAATATGGGACTTTCTCTGTTAATCTGGGCTTTAATAGTAATATTTAGTGCGGAAATTGCCCGAGCTGTTGGAAACCCGGGGTTGGGGTTTGTGATAGCAATTGCTTGTGTGCAGTTACCTCTAACTTCTTTTTCAAGCACTCAATTAGCTTTATACAGAAGAGACTTTGATTTTAGAACACTATTCGGAATAAGAATATTCGCGATTCTAATTCCATTTGTAATTACTATACCATTAGCCCTTTTAGGTTATGGCTACTGGTCATTGGTTATAGGTACGATCAGTATGCATGTAAGTAATGCATTCTTACTTACATTTAAATCTAAATGGAAGCCAAAGTTTTCTTATGACATTAATACGCTAAAGGAAATGATGTCGTTTAGTCTATGGTCTCTGATAGAAGCTTTTTCAATATGGCTTACAGCCTGGGTAGATGCGTTTGTCATTGGTTACTATTTAAATGAATATTATTTAGGGATATATAAAACTTCTACAATTATGGTTAATTCATTGTTGGCTTTAATTACTGCTACCATTGCTCCTATACTTTTTTCAACGCTTTCCAGATTACAAAATAATGAAAATGAATTTAAATCCATGTTCTTTAAATTCCAAAAATACATAGCGATGTTAGTTCTACCTATAGGTGTGGGCGTATTTATATATAGAGATTTAGCTGCTGACTTACTTTTAGGGAGCCAATGGGAAGATGCAGGAGGCGTCATAGGTTTGTGGGCTCTAAGCAGCTCTATTATGATAGTATTTGGACACTTTTGTAGTGAGGTTTATAGGTCAAAAGGGATGCCTAAATTATCTTTTAATGCGCAAGTTCTTCACCTGATATTTTTAGTGCCGACATGTATAATATCTGCTAAATACGGATTTTGGCCACTGGTTTTTGCAAGGTCTCTGATAAGACTTCAATTTGTTGCGGTTCATTTAATGATAATGGAAATAATAATGAAAATATCAGTTTATAAGACTTTCAAAAATATTTTTCCTTCTCTAATAGCAGTAACTCTGATGGGTGGATTTGGTTTTTACCTAACAACTTTAAGTAACAATATATTTTGGAGTGTAATATCAATCATTTTATGTGTGTTTGTGTACTTTGGAGTATTATTACTATTTTCCAGCGTAAGAAAAGAATTAGTAAGTATAAGGTCTAATATTATTGAAAAGAAGTTTTAGTATTTTTCCTGTTAAGATTAAATAATAAATTCATTTTGAGGTGAAGAAATGTATAAAAAAATCGCAGTTGCAGGAACGGGATATGTTGGTTTAGTTGCAGGCGTGTGTTTTGCTGAAATGGGGCACAAAGTTACTTGTGTAGATATTGATGAGGACAAAGTAAAACTTCTGAAATCTGGAGTTTCTCCAATTTTTGAAGAAGGATTGGAAGAACTTATGAAGAAAAATCATGCTGCAAGTCGAATTGATTACACTACAGATTATCAATCGGCATATAAAGATGCTGAAGCTGTGTTTCTCGGTGTTGGGACTCCCGAGAAGGTCGATGGGTCTGCGGATCTTTCCTATATAGCAACCGTCGCTAGACAAGTAGCTGAATCTGTAGAAAAAGATTGTCTAGTAGTGGTGAAATCCACAGTACCTGTGGGAACTAATGATAAAGTGGAACAATTCATCCAGGACTTCTTAGTTAACGACGTAAATGTGGAAGTAGCTTCTAACCCAGAGTTTCTTGCTCAAGGGTCTGCTGTTCATGACACCCTTCATGCGGAAAGAATTATTATTGGTACAGAGACAGAGTGGGCTGAACAAATGTTGAAAGAAATCTATGAACCTTTCAATCTTCCAATAGTTTCTGTGAACCGTAGATCGGCTGAAATGATTAAGTATGCTTCTAATGATTTCTTGGCATTGAAGATTTCTTATATGAACGATATCGCGAACCTTTGCGAATTAGTTGGCGCAGACATTAAAGATGTTGCAGAAGGTATGAGCTACGATGAACGTATTGGTTCGAAGTTCCTGAATGCTGGTATCGGCTTTGGAGGGTCATGCTTCCCGAAAGATACACAAGCTCTTGATTACTTAGCTCAGCAAAATGGCTATGAGCTTAAGACAGTGAAGGCAGCTATTGATGTAAATAAAAATCAAAAAACTTCCCTTTATAGGAAAGCAAGTAATCGATTGATTACGTTTAATGGTCTTAAAGTTGCAGTCTTAGGTTTAACCTTCAAGCCGGGAACGGATGACCTGCGTGAATCGCCATCACTTGATAATGTACCTTTACTATTGGATCAAGGTGCTGAGATCTATGCATATGATCCAGTAGGAGCAGACAACTTTGCAAAAGTTTATCCCGAAGGTCCTAACCGTCAGGGTTCGATTACGTATGTTAATAACGTAGAAGAAGCATTAGAAAATGCTAATGTTTGTTTTGTGTTTACGGAATGGGGCGAAGTAAAAGCTGTTACTCCAGAGCTGTACCGTGGCTTAATGCGTACACCGTTAGTCTATGATGGCCGGAATATCTATGATATCGAAGAAATGAAAAAGGCTAAGGTAGAGTACCACTCAGTTGGTAGAGAACCAGGGAGAGTGGAAGTGACGAGAGGAGAAGCATATGAGCTACAATCCACTAGATCCTAATAAAACTTATCTTGTAACCGGCGTAGCTGGCTTCATTGGTTATTACCTCTCGAAGAAACTGCTTGAGGAAGGGTGTAAGGTAGTCGGGCTTGATAATATGAATGATTATTATGATGTAGGACTTAAAGAAACACGTCTAGGTTTACTGGAACCGTATGACGACTTTTCATTCCTTAAGAAAAACTTAGCAGATAAGGAAGCTATTGATTCAGTCTTCAAAGATTATCAACCCGATATTGTTGTTAATTTGGCAGCCCAGGCTGGTGTACGGTATTCTATTGAGAATCCAGATGCTTACATGGAGAGCAATGTCATTGGCTTCTATAATATTTTAGAAGCTTGTCGTCATAACCCTGTAGATCATTTAGTCTACGCGTCATCTAGTTCTGTGTATGGAGCGAATAAAAAGGTTCCTTTTGAAGAAACAGATTTTGTTGATCATCCGGTGTCCTTATATGCATCGACTAAAAAGTCGAACGAGTTGATGGCTCATACCTATAGCCATCTTTACAATATCCCTGCAACGGGCTTAAGATTCTTTACAGTATATGGCCCTATGGGGCGCCCGGATATGGCTTATTTCGGATTCACAGATAGATACTTCTCAGGGGAACCTATAAAGATTTACAACAATGGTGACTTTGAAAATGATCTTTACCGTGATTTTACTTATATCGATGATATTGTAGTTGGAATTGAGCGACTTTTGAGCAATGAGCCGAATAGAGAGCAAGGTGCTCCGCATAAAGTTTTCAATATTGGTAACAACAGTCCTGAAAAGCTAATGACGTTTATTGAATCATTAGAAAAAGCACTAAGTAATGCTCTAGGAGAAGATATTGAGTTTAAGAAAGAATATGAGCCTATTAAGCCAGGCGATGTACCTGCTACTTATGCTTCTACTGATCAACTACAAGAAGCTGTAGGGTTTAAGCCGGAAACGACTATTCAGGATGGCTTGCAGAAGTTTGCTGACTGGTATGTGGATTACTACAATAAGAAGTAAATTCTATTGACTGACACCATAAAGTTAGACAATTAGGATGGAGTAACACCAATATTTTCGAATTGGTGTTACTCTTTTTTTTATTATAATTTATATTTTTATATGTTCATATAAAATATATGAAGATCAAGGTCTCATACCCGGTACATTAACATTCTAAAAATATTAAAATTTATAATATTAAAAATCTACCAAAAGGTGGTTGGTTATGGTAAATTATTAAGATTTTATACCTATAAAAAACACTTGTATTGATTAGTCTAAATGTATTAAGGAGGAATTAAATGAAAAAGTTTAGTAAGAAATGGATTGTCAGTTTAATGATGTTAACGGTTAAGAATATGGATATTACTCAACTAGATAAGAGTACAATCCCTAAGGTTCCCTTATGATTGGAGGTTCTCCTTGCCAAGGGTTTAGTAATTCTAATAGGAAGAAAGGAAAGAATTACTTGGATGACCCTAACAACAAGCTTGTTAAGGAATACATCAAATCCATTAAGGCGAATGAGAATTGCCAGGTCTTCGTTCTTGAGAACGTCCCACAAATCTTTAGTGCTGGAGAAGGTCAGTTTAGAAATGAAATTTACGATGCTCTTAGTGATTTTGAAATCACGTCTGGTATATTAACAGCAGCGGATGATTACGGTTCGGCTCAATTGCGACGGAGGGCTATCTTTATTGGTTCGAAAATAGGTAAAATTGAATTACCTGAACCAGAAGTTACTCCTGAGAACTATATGAGTGTTCGAGAGGCATTTGATGGAATCACGGACGATATTGAAAACCAAATTGATTACTCCATACCAAGACAAAGCACGATTGATAGGATGGAATGCATTCGTCCGGGTGAAAACTGGAAAGCCATCCCCGAAGAACTTAAGACTAGCAAGATGAAAGAAGGAAGTGGTCCACATAGTTCAGTGTATCGTCGTTTAGTGATGGATGAACCATCGATTACGATAACAAATGTAAGGAAGTCGAATATTACACACCCTATTCTAAATCGTTCTCTTACTATTCGAGAATGCGCCAGACTATTCGGATTACCTGATAGCTTTGCCTTTAAAGGTAGTCTCGATGCTATGCAGCAACTAATTGCCAATTCAGTACCAGTGGATATGGCACGCTCGATAGGTAATGTGGTTAAAAAAGCGATAACGCAATTCAACATCAGAAACAAAGATGTCGCTTTAGTGTAAACATGAAATTATAAGCAAAAAAGCCAGTAGCTATTTACTGGCTTTTTTATATATGGTTTCAATAAGGATTAGTGAAGATGCTTAAAGATATCATCACTTCCCCGCCCCCTTAGCCAAATCATATATGAATGCTTCGAGGAATTATGGGTTTTTTTATCGCTTATGAAAGAAATGCATTATCATTTAAGGGCAAAGATGAAAGTCTTTGAAAACAATATAAAAGGAGCGATTTAAATGAGTGCATTTGAAGCATGGGGAGAAGCGGGCGTAAACTTTATTAATTTATCCGAAGAGGAAATTGTTCAATTAAGGAACAAACCAGACGAAACGATTCCTGTTTTAATGAGGAAAGGCAAAGTGAAGTTAAACGGAACGGTATTCTTCCCTCCAGAAAATGATGATAATGATGATTTGTACGAAGGTCATGATACGGAAATTGAAGGGATATTCAACCCACAGGACATTTTAGATATTGGACAACGTTTCCCGAAATAAATCATGTATTATTACAGCAAATTACTATCCATAAGATTGTCGCTTTTGTAAGTAAGAAATTATAAGCAAAAAAGCCAGTAGTTATATACTGGCTTTTTTATGTGCCGTGCGATTCTCTTGTTATCGGTATTTTACCAGGCAAAGTTAAAGACATTGCCCATGGCTTCTCTTACCTCGTTGATGGAACGAAGCGTTTTAATTTGACTTGTTATGGCTTGAAATACTTCTTCGCGGTTCTTATAGTCAATGTGGGCAAGTTCTGTGTTTAATTCATGCCTTACTTGTTCTTCTGTGTATCCATCAAGGATAGCTGCAACTAAACTCACAATGTGGTTTTTAGTCTCATTAACTGCTTCCATCCGTCCCCACTTGGTCTTGAAACCATTATATTCTTCCATGATTCTACCTCCTAAAGGGTCATCAGAATCCATGAGATTTATCAAGTGTTGCTCAAAAACCTCTTCTTCTTCATCATTTAATTCAAGGTATTCATCAATAAAAGCTAGTATAACCTCTTTGGTGCTTTCCACAGGGTCATGTACTGAATACAACATATAAAAAGATTGGTATTTCATAAGTGGTCTTTCTTCTTCATGGTGCTTCATCTTCCCTACTAGAGCGATGGCAGCAAGGTTGTCAGCGCGTTGGAGCAGGGTTTCTCTCCATTCGAAATCTTTCAAATGTTTCTTTCTATAATGGTACTGGGAAACAAACGGTAGTTCGCCCTCTACCGAACCGAGTACAAATTCGTCAGGAGTGTTTACCGGGCATCTGTCGGATAAAATGGCTAATGGTATATACTCCACTTTATTTCCTTTGTACTCCTTGTATTCCCTTTTATAAGGAAAGTAATCTCCGTACAAACCATACAGACGACAGAAGTATTGAAACATCCGTTGAGCGAACTTATCATGATACTCCCCTTGGCGATAGGATTGAAACTCAATATGGACAACAAAGACGCTGTTCGAGTTACCTTCATCAGTATTTCCTTTCGGAGGGCAAAGTAATACAGTATCGTAAAAAAGTTGATTGTGCATGTGGGCCATATCATTTATGCCTTCTGTCACCATTATAGATTCTGAAAGGTCCAACCATTCACATAAATCTGGAAAGGTTAGCTGAACTAATCCTTCGGGAGCAATTTTTGAGAGTTGCTTAAACAAGAAGTCGTGGTCTTTATATTTAGACACCTAAGGGTCACCTCTTTGTATGATTTGGTTATTCGTTCTCTTAGGTGGTGTATCCATCTAGTGTTGCTGATGGTTTAAGTTTACCATAAATTTCATGTAACATTAATTGAATTTTCAGAATTGTAGGTATGAATAAGCGAATAACTTCTTCCTCTCGCGCATTTGTATGTTTTTGCCTTCATTGATTAGATGCGATTCCTATCTACTACAAGGGTGATTGTGCCGCTAATTGGAGTTATAAAGAAATCAATGGGAGTAACTTCGAAAATAGAAGGTCACTTGTTCAATAAGGGGTTCTTTGAATAACTACTATATAAATCAATGATTGGAACGGGGGTACTGAAAGGTGCAAATTTTTAACATTAGGGAAAACATAGGGAAAACATGAGGATTGGGGCGACCTTTTTTTCCGGCAAAGCCGGTTATGGGGATACATCTTAGAAAGACATTAAGAAAACACTTAAGATATAAATAGTGATATTTAAGATGAAGCAATCGATTGGATAACGAACCAAACCATTGAGAAAACAGGGGGAAACCACTAAGAATGATGGAACGGTCCTCTCCGTGATTTACATCTTAGCTTTTCCAATTAAGATAGAAACGGAAAGTACTAAGATAGAACTGAGTTATATACCAAGACTTATAAGAGCTGTGTATTCGAGGATTTCTCTTGGGAGGTTGCTGATGAATCAAGTACATCAAGTAGTATTGTATCTAATATTCAAGACGCCCTGTCTAATGTACAAATCCCTTTACAGGTAGCTAGTCTATTCTCTGGAGCGGGTATCATGGACCAAGGGTTCAAGGAAAGTGGATATGACATACAGTACGCTGTTGAAATGGATAGATCCATAAAGGAAATTCTTTGTTTCTCCTTTTTTTCTCAAGTCGTTTTACAATCTATAGGAACCAAAAATATCATAAAGGGGAATGAACAATGAATCTTAAAACCAATCACTTTATTAAAGGACAGGAAATCGAAATTGGAGATATTTTAGAAGGGGAGACCATGTACCCTCAATATGTAACCATCAACGATGATGGAAAATTGGTTACAGAATGCATCCGAAGAGAAGGGAAGGATGGAGATGGGATATTTGAAAGGGAACAAATCACACGAATGGATATATGGCATGATTTAGATGTCATCTTGAGTAGCTTAACCCTTATCCCAGCTAAATCTAGGAAAGTACACATGGAATAATGGGTTCAAATGCTATCTTCTTTACCAAAAATTAAATTAAATGAGGAGTTTTTTATAATGAAAAGTAGGTTTTGTCTAAATTGGATGGTTTTACTACTCGTTATGACCCTGGGGGTTCTTTCACCATTTCAAGCAGTTCAAGCTGCATCCAAAGAGTTTGTAGATGTAAAAGAAGGTTCGGTTTATTATGAGCCTATTCAGGCTTGGGCTGGAGAAGGAATTATCAGTGGGTATGAGGATGGGACTTTTAAACCTGGAAATCATATAACTAGAGCAGAAGCTGCGATAATCTTAGCTGATCTGTTTAACCTTAATACTGAGGATGTACCTGCTACATACCACAAAGATGTTAAACAAGGGGTCTGGTACTCTAAGGCCATTAATGCCTTGGTTGATGAAGGAATTTCTTCTGGAATAAGTGAAGAGAAATTTGGTCCTAATGAGAAAATTACTAGAGCCATGCTTGCCAGATTTATTGTAGAAGGATATAACCTGGAATTGAAAGGCGATGGAGAAACGCCATTTACGGATGTAAAGTATAATGTATGGTATACTCACTCCATCAAAGTTTTATATTCACACGGTTTAATATCTGGAACCACGCCAACGACGTTTGAGCCCAATGCCCCAATGAAACGTGCAGATTTTGCTTTACTATCCTATAATACAGAATCTAAATACGGAACTCGTTTCCTGGAAATTGATGAAATCGAGCCGCAAAATGCAAACAAAATCACTGTTATATTTACAAATGATACCCGAACAACTATTGAATTAGACGAGCCGTTGAAAGATGGAGAAAACGAATTATCTTTCACTTATAAAGGTAAAGTTTTTGAGGTCACCTTGGATTACGATGCTCCAGACACAGAAGCCCCAGTGTTATCTTCTGAAGGGCTTTCTAGCTATTATATCCAGGCGGGATTGGAGTTCATCCTTCCACAAGTGACCGCTGCAGATAATGAAGATGGAAATGTAGAAGTGCTTACAAGCATTGAGAATAGTAGTGGGGAAGAAGTAGAAAAATTGGATACAAACAGTTCAGACACTTATACAATTACCTACCAGGCAAGTGATAAAGCAGGAAATGAATCTGAGCCTGTCGTTGTAACGGTTAAGGTTAAAGACCAGGTGGCAGAAGTAGAAGCTAAAGATCGTAAACATCTAAATGTTACTTTGCCAAATGGCACCATTACAGATATCACTTTGGAAACCGCTCTGAAGCATGGAGATAATGAAGTTTCTTTCCAGGTTGAGGATGAAGGATACAAGATGATAGTGAACTACGATGCAATAACTCCTGCCATAGAAGCTGCGGAGAAAGCCATAGCCGAGCTTCCAAATGACATTAATCCTGAGGATGAAGAAGTGGTAGTAGCAGCGCGTACCTTGGTAGAGGAAGCGTTGGCCATGGATTCATCTATTTCTATAAAAGGAATTGAGAAGTTAGAACAAGCTGAAAAGATGATCGAATATTTTAACGAGGGTTATCTTTCTCTTAATAAAACACGTGATGAATTGAAACCAGGGTCTACTGTTCAGTTAAACGCTACAGTTACACCAGAACTCCCTACAATGGCTTATTCCTGGAGTTCCAGTGATCCTTCTGTTGCGACAGTTTCAGAAGATGGGTTCGTAACCGCCATTAAAGATGGTCAGACAACGATTACGGTTAAAGCAGCCGGAGGTAAAACAGCAACAAGTCAGATTACCGTAAGAAACAAGCCGTACCTAACATTTAGCAACGGAACTGTAACTATTAACAACGTTATTAAAAAAGTGAATACCTCTTTCAATAACTATAGTCACAGAAACGTAACGGTTGAAAAAATAGAAATCTATGAAAACAATAAGGTGAAATCTGTGTACATCAATAGTTCGCTTAAGAATAATGGAATAGATACGGAAATAGGTTATATGGAAAAATTCGACCTCAGTATTTCCTATAATTTTGGCGGTCTAAGGACTACAAATGATAATAAATTAAAATACACCATTAGAGATGGAGAAGACACCTTTGAGTATGAATTTTCCATCCGCTAGAGAAAAACAAACCTGGCCTAGCTGGGTTTGTTTTTTTTAAATAAAACACTTTATTATCAATTAAACGATCTAATTGGTAAACATATAGATACATAAGTTTGAAATTGGATATTCCAAAACGGTAACCCCGAATAGGAAAGAAGCAGTCAGATATCCATAAAATAAGGTATAATATAACATCTCCCCACCGTTTCATGGTAAAATATGTGTCGGTATTTCACTTAAAACGGAGGCTTTAGATGAATCTATCCAAAGAGACGAATAGGAAGTTTAGGCCGGAGATTGAAGGGTTACGCGCGATAGCTGCCCTATTAGTTGCCGTGTACCACATCTGGCTGGGAAATGTTTCAGGTGGAGTGGATGTGTTCTTCGTTGTATCCGGATTTTTAATAACAACATCGCTTTTAAATATGTATGAAAGAACGGGTAAAGTTGACGGCATTGGATTTCTCCTTAAACTAGGGAAGAGGTTATTTCCAATAGCCTTTGCGGTACTCGCATTTGTCATTATTACGAGTTTTTATTTCTTACCTCAAACGCAATGGGTAACCATTATTAAAGAAGTCGCAGCTTCTTTAATCTATGTAGAGAATTGGCAGCTGGCCAGTAATTCAGTTAATTATTTGGCGCAGAATAACGCCGCTAGTCCTGTGCAGCACTTCTGGGCGATGAGTACCCAGTTTCAGTTTTATATCATTTGGACCTTAGTACTGCTAACTGTAATAGGGATTGCAAGGAAATTAAATAAGAATATTAGAGTTCTATTTTTCTATACTTTAATCGGGATGTTTGTCGTATCCATTGGCTATTCCGTGTATATGACGGGCGTTAATCAACCGTGGGCTTATTTTGATACGTTTGCGAGAGTATGGGAATTTGCCGCTGGCGGAATACTTTCCTTGCTTATTGCCCATATTTCTTTTAATAAATGGATGAGCGTAGTGGCTGGCTGGATCGGGCTGCTTGGCTTAGTTACCTGCGGACTGCTCTTACAGGTGGGGACGATTTTTCCCGGCTATGCGGCTCTTTGGCCGGTGATGTGTGCCGTTTTAATTTTAATCGCGGGAAACAGTGGTGGAAAGCTTGGCGTCCATCATCTCCTCAGTGCGAAACCTTTAGTGAAGTTCGGCGGGATTTCGTACGGTTTTTATCTATGGCATTGGCCGCTGTTAGTACTGTATTACAACATCACGGGGAATCAGACCGTATCTGTCGTTCACGGTTTATTAATCATTGGACTCGCCATAGTCGTTGCGTATGCAACTACGAATCTAGTAGAGAAACCAATCCGAAACAGAAAAATACAATCTAAACCGAAATTAGCACTCATCTTACTTGGAATCGCTATTCCTGTGGTGGTTTTAAATGGATCCTGGACGTATTACGTAAAAGATACACAAGCGGCCTCTGCTAGTGTTGAAATCACGAATACAGATTACCCCGGAGCTGAGGCGATGGAACCAGGTAAAGAATTTAGTACCGATGAACCGTTTAGGCCCACCATCTTACAAGCAAAGGACGAAGTGCCGATAAGTTACGGTGATGGGTGCCACCAGGGGATGGAAGAGTCAGAAGTGATCATGTGTGAATATGGAGACGTCGAGGATCCGGAATACACCATCGCTTTAGTTGGGGGTTCTCATAGTGCACATTGGTTAGCTCCATTGAAAATATACGCGAACAACAATGATATAAAAATATTGAACTACACCCGGAGTGCATGCAGGTTCTCCAGCGAATCTTATCGATTGACCACGAAACTCGATCAGGAAACGTGCGCTGAGTGGAATGAAACGGTGATGGATAAATTAATCGAGAAACAACCGGATTTAGTTTATACACCGGCCGATGCTACGGAATGGGAAGGCATACCAGAGGGCTATGTCGATCAGTGGAGAGAACTGAATGAACATGATATCAACGTGTTTGCCCTGAAAGACAACCCGAGAGCTGAGTTTGATATCCCGACGTGTATTGATAAGAACGGTCCAAATGCTGAAGAATGTATAACGAAGAATAACCTTGAGGATTTATCAAATGAAGTCGATCAGCTAAATCTCGACAATGTGTACTATGCTGATTTGACGGATAAATTCTGTAATGAGGATGAATGTAAGCCGATTATCGGAAATGTACTCGTTTACCAGGATGGTCACCATCTAACGAGAACGTATGCAAAAACGTTGGCGCCTTATGTGGGCGAGAAAGTAACGAAAGCGTTGAATCATTTTTATGATGAGTAGCCGGATTATATGGTTATGGGAAGAGCACCTCTTTTGGAGGTGCTCTTTTTAATGTACGCGGTAATCATGTGAATCCTTCCTCTATTGCTTAAAACCGGGATTTAATGTAATTGTTTGAATTTACTAATTTCACCATTATAATTAAAAGAAAAAAGGTGGAGATATAATAGTGAAAATTCCTGTAAAACCAATAGTAGATATAGCGAAGAAAAACGGCCCACATCTGATTAAGCAATATGGACCTTCTCTCTTGGGGGCGATTCCGAAGGGTTCTTTATCAAAAAAACTACCTCACCATAGAAGAGAAAGATTTAATACACATGTAAAAGAAACACTTCAAAACTTAGATTCCTATAATAGAGAACAGTTAATCAGTCTCGAACTAGAGGTAGAGGAGTTTTTATTGCAAATCGAAGATGAAAAAGCAAATAAAAGAGTACCACTTAATCCGAGGATTAATAAATGGAAAGATAATTAGAAAAATATACTTAGACAGGTTTCAGCGAAAAGAAAGAATAAAGATTATATTGAATATATCAAGATATATAATAATCCAGATTATCATAGTGAATATTTCGTAGGTTATGAAGGTCATATTAAAAAGTACAAGGAACTGATTAGAAAAGAAGAACAGAGAGAGTTAATAGACTATATTATAAGTCAGACGGGGAAAAGTGAAGAAGAAATAAATAGAGTGATATTTTAATCTTTTAAATCATGGAAATTCTAAAAACTAGTTTCTTAAATTTAATGCTGGGAGTGTATTTGGTTGAAACCCAATTTATTTGATTACGCGACTTCAGAACTTTCTCAAGATGCCTTTCTTAGCTGGTTCGTATCATTTGCTTCTTCTGAGTTTAAGGACTTATTCCCTTTGTTACACCAAGCGTCTATAGAATTTCTAGAAGAGTTGTTTGAGTTGCATGACCTTACATTACCCCCTATAGAAACCATTGATATTACGAAACAGTTTGGCAGTATAGATATTCTAATAGAAATCAATAATCACTGGGCAATTTTGATCGAAGATAAAACATTCACTAAACAGCACTCCAATCAATTAAAACGATATAGAGATCATATGCAGCAAGAAAGACCCCATCTTCATCAAGTTCCTATCTACTTAACCATTAATGAGCAAAGCAATCTTCAACCTGTACTTGATGCTGGATATCAAGTCTATCCACGGTCGCAGTTCCTGCAGTTATTAAACCGCCACAAGCATATCACCAGCGATATTTACCAAGATTACTTAACATATTTAACTAAAATAAATAACTCATTTTATCGATACAAAGATGAACCATTCAATAATTGGAAAAAAGAAAATTGGGTTTGGTTTGGTGTTTATGAGTCCCTAAGAAGTGCAGGTATTGAAGGGAATTACGGTTATGTGGCCAATCCAAGAGGGGGCTTCAATGGTTTTTGGAGCAGATTAGACATAGATCATTCATTATCTCCTTACATACAATTAGAAAAGGAGAAGCTTTGCGTGAAAATAAAGAGGAATGACCCTGAATTTGGAATTAAACAATTAAGAAGGTGTTCATCGTATTTAACAGAAAACATTGATGAACTGACACGTCCGGCACGTCTCAAAGTAGGAAAATCCATGACAGTAGCTGTAGCAGATTATATAGTTACAGACTCTGTTGATATAATTGATGTGGATTCAACAGTAAGAGTAATAGCGTCTTTGAAGGAAAAGATAAGAAATCTTGGTTTGATTCCTTCTGCAAATCTATGAGGTTAAGGCGATTGAGTACGAGATGGGGCTTATGCCTAACACGTATACTGTAGGACTTGTAGGTGAAAGAGATAAAAATCTTTATGAGAAATTAATAGAGAATGGCGCTGTAAAAGTAAATCTGCTGGATGAAAATGAAGAAGTGATTAAGTCAAAAGTAATTAATACCTTTGAGATAGACATGTGACCAGAAGATATATAATGGAAAAATCTCAAGCTAGGAAGGGTAAACCACTGATCCCCGGAGGCCCGGGACCACACGTTTTTTCATGCTATTCATATTCTAAGGAGAAGTAAATTTGGATAGGGGAGAATCAGGTGGGAGATTTAATTCCTTTTCGACCGTCAGGAAAAGAAGGACCTGACGATGTTTTACAAAGCTACAGAATGCATGTGAGGAAGCTGCAGGAAGCGGAAACAAGAGCGGAAATGAATTACCATTATCATCAAGCCAAGAACATCCTTGAAAAGGCAGGATATAGGTTAGAAGATTGAGGCCTTTAAGTTTTGTTCGGATATAGGCCATTGGTATTTCAGAATGCGGCAATGGAGCTTCAAGCATCCCAAAGGGGGTGCTTTTTTATTTTGGAGATTATTATAAGGTAAACGTAATGCTCGGGTAGGGTATTATTTACTAGGTTCTTTATACTTCATAAATAGTAATTATTGTATATTTCAGGTTTACATAAATATTACTATCTTATAACATGGAGATTACGAGTCTTGTTCATGCATACATAGGAAAGAGCATTCCACTGAAGATACCTATCAGAATAAGGTTGCTCGTGGTTTCGTCTTCTGTATGAGGTGAAACTTCCTAACTTTCGAGTACATGGTCTTTAGGCTCAGGAAAAGTGATGCAGATTATTTTAATATATTCGCAGCATCATAGTCCTATAGTTTTCCAAACCAAAATCTAGATAAATCCATTTTAGGAGGAGATAAGAATGAACAGTAAAAAAATAATCGTTTCTACCGCGCTAACCGCATCCCTTGCACTTGGTGGGACATTCGCAGCGCCGAACGTTATGAATACAAATGTGGTACAAGCAGAAACATCCTTCGATCTTACACAGGATTATGCGGATCAATTAAGCAATGAAAATACAGCTTTTGATTCAGTCGTTGATGAACTAGGAGAACCGGATCAGCAAGATAATATAGAAGGTATTCAGTCTGCTTCCTGGACAGACGGTGATGGAGATTTCTTAACCGTGAGTACGGGTATAGACGGTGAGAACGTTGAATCCGTCGTGTTCTCTGAATCTGGAGATATGGATTTTGAAAGCGTCGATGCTGACCTGGCAGCAGCATTTGAAGAGATAGAAGCTGGTGATTCTTATGAAGATGTGGTGGATATTATCGGCGCAGAAGGTACCAAAGGTGCTTCAAGTAAAGCACAATTTGAGGATATGAGCTCTACATCTTCCGTTTACACGTGGCAGACAGAAGACTTAGACATCCTTTCTGTGGCTTTCTCTGATGGTGGCATGATTGCGATGACGTTATTCAGTGATGGAGAAACGGAAAACTTCGTAGCTGACGGCCCAGAAGTACCGGAAGAAGAGAATGATGATACCGATAATGATGCAGAAGAAGAGCCTGCTGAAGAAGAAAATAACGACAGTCAGGAAGATTCCGCTGATGAAGGCTCTGAAAGTGAAGAGCAGGAAGATCAGTCCGGTGATGACAGTGAGCAAGAAGAAGCTCCTGAATCCGAAGAAGAGAATGTTTCTGAGGAAGACTCCGGTGACATGAAAGATGAAGAAGCTGCTAATGATGAAGCATCTAACGAAGAAGCAGCAGATGAAAATGAAGAAAGCGCAGAAGAAAAAGAAGGCGGCGAGCTGCCAGACACTTCTTCTTCCCTTCCGCTTGGAATGTTAGCTGGTTTGGGTGTAGCGCTCCTGGGAGCAGTAGGCCTGGGCATTCGTAAGACTAAATCTCAATAATGAAGAAGGCAGGCGTTTTAACGCCTGCTTTTTTTTATGGATAAAGGGCGGGGATGTGATAATTCGTAGACTGAGAGTGTTAATGTTTATTATAGGGATCATATTTGTGAATAGCGCCCTCATGGAATAAACTATAGAGAGTATCAGAGTAGATGGAGGTAGCCCTATGATTATGGTTGAAAATACGGAATTAAATGCGGGCGTAGAGGTTTCAGGAGACTATCATGACTTTGAAGCCTTGTATGAAGCATTACATAATATTGTAGGAGAAGAAGGGGAATTTCCTCCCTATGAGGGGGCACGACTTCACGTGCTGGCGGTGTGCTATGATCTTCGTCATGCCATGATGGGAGATCGTTCATTTAAACGAGTGGAAAACGGGTTGGATCGGGAGAAAATGAGATACGTATCGATGATCGCAAGTGAAGAAAATATCTATTTAACGATTCAGGTTCTGTGGCCGGAACTTCTATTTGTAACGATGGCCCTCAACGACTTCATTAAGGAACATGCTGGCAAAAATGCCCGGCACACAAGTATTTCCTTAGAGCATACGAAGAACATTTGGAGTGAGGATATCGCTCTCGTGCGGATGTTTCAATCGCAAATTGCTAAAGCAATTGCTGCGGTGGTTTCCCCATCTTCCTACACACGTATGATGAACATGCTGAACAAGAATGATTATTGGACCATGAATTATACCACTCAATACCTGACCGTGTTAAATAGCAAGTTTATCAATATGGATGCCGATGAACGAGTGAGAAATCTGACCATTGTGGCGAAGCGTTTAACCGAAGCTGGTAAAGAATATAAGGAAGTAAAGGAAGAAGTACGGGAAGCGGCGAAGAACTACCAATGCTCTCCACGGGACATTCGGCTGAAGGTGCATTTTCCGGAGGAGATTGACTGGTAGAGACAGAATTGATCTTAAATCGATTGGTGCCTGACTGTGGGGTCAATCTTAGACGGAATCAAAAGAGGCGGTGAAAGTGGGCTTATTCAACTAACGCCCCCCGAGTGTTTAGCACTCGAAATCGCGATATGTTACATATAAACTTCAGATTACATCTTAAATGCCTGAACTGACGACCAGATCCCAACGCTATGTCTTGTTTGGAGATGGTTCGCACTTTTGGTTTTTCCATGCGCAATCGAGGCATGGACCCTAAAAGATTACGAAAAAATCCTTTTTTATTACTCATTACTTTCGTGAGCAGAGATTTTTTTACAGGTGTTTGGGGGACTTAGAGAATCTTTTCTACCTCTAGCTATCTATGGTAAAATATGACTATGCACACATTGATGATGGAGGGGTTGTATGTCGTTAACAAAAAAGATTAGTAGTTCCCAAGAGAATGATAAAAAGTTCAAGGATATTCTCTTAAAAGTCACACCTAAGAAAAAAGATTTTCATACCATGAGCGGGAATGCTCCGTTTTCTAAGGTTGAATACGAACTTCTTGTACCCAATAAACTGACGAATCAAGGCTTATCTAGTTTGGTAGGTACAGCTTTTGATTACCTAGCCAGGTTTAAGATTGGACAATTCATCGGTGAGCCAGGGGTAACGGAAGATTTGGTCGCTTACGAAGCTATCCCAAAATTAAACAGCGTTTTGAATGTGGAAATTGACGAAAAACCAGTTAGGGAGTGGAAGGAAAAAATTGATTCATTCCTCCAGGATAAATCTGCTTCTATAACCTCCATTTACACTGAAGCTGTTCGTTTGGCGAGACTAGAACACGTATTTAGAGCTCCAATTAAAAAAGAATATATTCAAGTAGATGACCTTCTCTATGGAACCCCACCACAAGATACCATTCAAGAATTGGATGGTCTTATGAGCCTATTTGAACAGAGATTCTTAATACCTGAAATTATTACTCCTGAGAGTGAAGTTATCTTCAATCCTCACTTTGGTGCAGCTTCTTTCTTGGTAGAGGGAGCGGATGCTGACATTTATATTGATGGAACACTCTATGATTTTAAAACGACTAAAAAAGAAGGATACGCTCGTAAAGATGTCTTGGAGCTTGTGGGATATTACTTCCTAAATGAATTCGCGATAAGAACAATGTCTGACGAAAATGGCTTCCCTTATAAGGATATGGATATCAAGAGAGTATCCTTATACAAAGCGCGTTTTGGAGAAGTGGAATATTTCGATGTAGGAGAAAAACTCTCTACAGAGGAGAAAGAGAATACAATACAGGAACTTGCAAAGTATTTCCAACCCTATGAGAAAAATCTTCATTTTAACGTGATGGCGGATACTAATGCAGTTAAGAAAAGATTGAAAGAGATGAGAGAAAGTCAGAGAGTATAATCTATATTCATTCAGTAGAAAGTCATGGAGAACCAAAGACGTGTTATTATTCCATAGAACAATTGTTCAAAGATCCAACAGCAAACTTTAATAGAGCCATTTTATGAAAAAATGCTTATATGCATAAGGACGTTTTACATAATTAATAGTGAATAGTTTTAAATAAGAAACTGAGGTCTGACCCTAAGCAGGATTAACATTTTAAACTTCTAATTATATAGCAATAGATCATAAACACTTGGTTCTCAGGTAGCAAATCATACCTGTCGAAACCAAGTGTTTTTTCATTGATTTCGGGGCCTGTTCCCCCGGTAGACTATTTAGAATCGTCAGATGGATGAAAGAGAGTCACCATAGACGATGAATGACATCTTAATGTTAGTTAGCAGAATCGATTGTACTATTGTGAATAGGTGTACGAGCCAGCATGTTGGGAATAGAAAGACAAGAAATCGTTTTATAGAAGGAGGACCTAGACGTGATTGATCCGTCCGAATTACCCCTGGAAATCGTCCGGGATTTTCAGGGGTTTTTAAACTATATCGACCAGGAAAAAGTAACCCTCACCAAAACAAAAGGGTATATGCAGCGCAAGCATTGCCATCAGTTGAACCAGAGGTTTGAAGTGCAGAATACGGGCGTTACGGAGAAGAATGATCAAATCTACTATCCACGAGTTCATTTGTTCTATTATCTGGCCCTGAATGGAAAATTGATGACGCGTAAACGCAACCGCCTTATCTTACTGGACCGGGTCAACGACTATAACCAGTTTTCCGATGTGGAGAAGTATCTATTTTTACTGGAAACGCTATGGGTGGATACGGACTGGATGGTGTTTACCGACCACGGGGAATCGGTCTATCGATCTGTCATTCAAGTTTGCGGCGGGGTGCTCACTCAACCTCCTGAACAGGAGATCAACGTGACCGGGGGAAGGTTTGCTGGTTCTCTCTTTGACATGGGGCATATGGTGCCTGTGCTTTCTTATTTTGGCGTATGGGATTACACGCTTTCGGAAAAATTGGAATCGTTCAAACAAAATATCCATCCAGCATCCATTAAGTCCACGAAGGTGGGCTGGAAGATCCTGCAGATTCTCTTGCTCACTCGTCCGGTATCCGTTTGGAATATTCCAGCAAGAAGGCTGGAAGGCGAGTGGATGGTCACCCCCGGGCGTCATCCGGAAGATGGGAGTAGTCTGATGCTTGTGGAGGATTTCGTCGCAGCAGATTATGGTTTGTCCTTCTCCCGGGGTGATGAGGATGATCGATTTATCGATCGTTTTCAAGATTTGTTTGAAGCGGATGATCTGCAGCCGATTTTTCCGAGAAAAGGGGAAGAGCCGTTTCAAGGTACCTACACGTTTCTAACCACCCTTGGGGATGCGAGCGCTGAGATTCAATGTTCTGGCGTTGACACTATGGAAGATCTTCATATGGCCATTCAACAAGCCTATGGGTTTTGGGAGGGGCATTTGTACAGTTTCTTCATGACCGGGAAAGCCTGGACCGAACCTTCCATCAGCAGTCCGGAAGAGGGGCCGGCAGAACGATCGGCTGATCAAATTCTCATTGGGGAAACCGGGTTAAAACAAGGCGATACGATCCTTTATCTTTATGACTATGGTGAAGAGTGGCGAGTGAAGATAATGGTGGAAGAGATGGTAGAAGACAGCTGAAGTCATGTAGTGAATGAAACCACTGAGTGGGTATGGACTGGATATACCACATAATCAATTATTGATCAAACTGACCCTCATTTATCCCTTTCAATCTGGTAAATAGAAACGCTCTTAAACTTTGATCCAAATGCGATATTTCTTCCGGGTAGTAGATAAGATATTGAGCCTTCCGGATGTCGAGGATATGGATACTCCTGTGCCCGTCATTCTCAAGTTCGGTACGCGTTAAAATATAATCCATTGTATAATTTCTTCCTTCCATTTTAGTAGTAAGGCAGCGCAGCAAATCGTGTATATTGCAGCGCTGCCTTGTTCTTCATTGAGCCTTACTGTGAAGAATGTCTTCTATACTCCTTTCAGGAAACTTATTCCGGAGATTTATACAAATCATCCGGTACGGTTACGTCATTGAATAAGGCAGCAGGACTGACGCCTAGGGCAAAAGAGATCGCAATGATCTGGTAGATGCCGGGATGCCTGTCTGCTCGTTCAATATACCCGATATAATTTGGTGACAGCTCGACTTTATCGGCGAGCTCTTCCTGGGTCATGCCCAGTTCCATTCGTGTTTTACGTACTTGGGTGCCGAATATGGCAATGGCTTCTTCAATAGGTTCTTTTCTCATACTAAAATTTTCGTATGCAATGGGGAAACTTACCACAAACTGAGCGTGATATTTTTACATATATAGTAAATAGTGAGGTGTTTTTTCTATTTATTTCTTAAATGAGGTGGGGAAGGGGAAAATCTCTTAAATAAATGGTAACAAGCAGGGAGGCTGCCTTTTCACAAATTAATTCCATTCTTACAGAATTAGGGTAGAGAAAATTTAATGTTAGAATCTCTTTTTAATTTTAAGATACAGTAATTTTAGTCAGGTTTATTTCAAATTAATTAACAATTTATGATACTTTTATACTATAATAGAGTTTGTGTGAATTAGTATGAATACATAAAAAGAAGGAATTTTCTTCGCAAAGGAAAGAAGGAGAATGAGTTAATGGTATTTGAAAAAGTAAAAATGCAGCGAGTATTTCGAATAGTGATTTTAGCACTTATCATTTCTTTAGTAGCTCCAGTGGTTAGTAACGCAGCTTCGGATGTTACTCCACCAATACTAAATAATTTAAGTGTTTCGAAACAGGAGGTTACAGTAGGAGATAAAGTGAAAGTTACAGCTGATGTAAGTGATAATTTATCAGGTGTGGAGAGGGTCAGCGTAAAGTATGAAGCACCTGCGGGGACATCAAATAAGTATGTATATTTAAGCTTAAACTCTGATACAGGAAAATATGAAAGCAGTTTTAACATTGGAGAATATGACGCAGCCGGGCATTGGAAGATCGATTACATTACTGTCCGTGATAAACAGGATAACTATTACTATTACTATAATTCCAACGGTGGATCAGAATATCAAAGAGAAACCTCGGAGTATATAGATCTTAGTCAATATGATGTAGTCATAGAAGAAACAGACAAAAGTGCACCAGTAACAAGTATCGATCTTACATCTTCCACGCCACTGAAGAATGAATGGTATCCTTCAAATGTTACCGCTGCTCTAAGCGCTGCCGATGAAGAATCCGGTATTCAAAAGATAGAGTATCGGATAAATGAAGGAGACTGGATCGAATATACAGATGCTTTTGAAATTAGTGAAGAAGGCAAAATTCAGCTTGATTACCGAAGCGTGGACCACGCGGGTAATGTAGAAGAAATCCAAACCGAAACCATTAAAATAGACAAAACAACACCAGTGACGACCACTTCTGAAGTTCCTTCCGAGTGGGGAAATGAAGAAGTGGAACTATCCTTATCAGCTAAGGACGAATCGTCAGGTCTGAAATCTATCGAATACAGAATTAATGAAGGCGATTGGACAGCCTATAGCGATCCTATTACGATAGATCATGAAGGATCAACGACAATAGAATATAGAAGTATCGATCAAGCAGGTAATGAAGAAGATATTCAAAGTATCGTCATCAAAATTGACAAAACCTCACCGGTCACTACAGCTTCTGAAATTCCTGTCGAATGGGTGAATGAAGAAGTGGAACTGACATTAAAAGCCAAGGATGAATTGTCAGGCCCTGCTTCGATTGAATATAAACTTAACGATAGTGACTGGAATGCTTATAGTGGCACTGTGACGTTGAGCAAAGAAGGCGAAAACGTGGTTGAGTATCGAAGTATAGATAAAGCTGGAAATGAAGAAGATACGAAGAGCTTAACCTTTAAGCTTGATTTTACTGCTCCAGAAACTTCGATTAGCGATGTAAGCGATCAGTGGCATGGTAAGAGTGTAGAGTTCGCGCTGAGCGCCACGGATTCGTTAACAGGGGTTAGCAAAACTGAATATAGAATAAATGACGGAGACTGGACATCTTATAGTACACCGGTGGAACTTGAGGAAGAAGGTACTCATAAGCTCGAGTACCGCAGCTTTGATAAGGCTGGTAATGTTGAAGATATTCAAAGTAAAACAATCAAAATAGATACAACTTCCCCTGTCACTTCTGCTAATGGGGTACCTGCTGAAAAATGGGCAAATATAGAGACTGAGATTGCGTTAACGGCTAAAGATCAATTGTCAGGTGTATCCACTATTGAGTATAGAATTAACGAAGGGGAATGGACAGATTATAGTGGTTCTATTACCTTAAATCAGCAAGGCGACAACGTCATTGATTATCGTAGTATCGATACAGCTGGCAACACTGAAGAGATTAAGAGTGTAACCGTAAAGTATGATAACAACGCTCCAGAAACATCGGTTAATAATGTAAGTGATCAATGGAATAACTCTGAAATAACGTTAACGCTAAGTTCCTCCGATTCATTATCAGGAGTGGCTAAGACAGAGTACCGTATCAACGAGGAAGACTGGAAAGAATATACTGGTTCTGTGGTGGTTGAAGAAGAAGGTAATAATACTGTCGACTATCGTAGTGTCGATCATGCGGGCAATGTAGAAGAAATTAAGAGTATTAACGTTAAGCTTGACGCAACCTCTCCAGAAACTTCTATGAGTTCTGAAAACCAAGACACTGCGGTAGAGGTAACCCTGAGTTCCTCCGACGCCCTGTCTGGGGTTAGCAAGACAGAATTTCGAATTAATCAGGGAGAATGGCAGGAATATAACACTGCTATTCTAGTAACGGAAGAAGGAACTAACACTGTGGACTATCGCAGTGTGGACAACGCAGGGAACATGGAAGAAATTAATTCTTCAGAGGTAACTGTTGAGAAACCTTCGAATGATGTCAGTTTCAAGGATATCGAAGGACATTGGGCTGAAGAAGAGATTAATTATTTAGTAGAAGATAACTTGTTGGTAGGGTATGATGACGGCACCTTTAAGCCGAATGTAAATATAACGAGGGCTGAAGCTGCGACAGTAATCTCTAGAGAACTAGAACTTGAGAAGGTTGTATCTGACTTTCCAGATGTAGCTGAAGATCATTGGGCGAGCGGATACATTGGAGCAGCCACAAAGGCGAAAATTCTGTCAGGGTACAATGATGGTACCTTTCAACCGAATGAAAATTTAAGTCGAGCAGAAATGGCCATCATCGTTTCAAGAGCTTATCAATTACAAGGTCAAACTTCTATTTTTACAGATACGAAAGAGCACTGGGCAGATTCCTATATTCAAACCCTGGCAGCCAACCATATAACCGTTGGGTATCCGGACGGAACGTTTAGGCCGGAGCAGGAAATTACAAGAGCAGAATTTGCCTCTTTTGTAGCGAGAGTATTGGAAGAGAGTTTCAGACCAACTGAAGGATAAACCTTTGATTAATGTTGTAAAATAAGATTTAAAACATCTTCCATGGGTAATAGTACTTACCCATGGAAGATGTTTTTTAAGTGAAAAGAAAGTCGTTCCATTAAAATAGCAGGTTATTTATCCCTATGCCTTGCGCAGGAATATTATCCCAAGTAGAATGAGAGACAGTATCTTAGAGAGGGGAAAATTATGGACCAGACAGTCGGATTTTCGAAAAGATTTGGAGCTTCCTTATTAGATGGACTCATCGTATTCTTACCGATCGGTCTTATTTCGGTTTTCTTATTTCAGGTGGACATGGACAGTTTTGTACCTAACCTAATCCAATCACTATATATGATGATTGTGCCTGTTTTCTGGTATGGCTATGTGGTAGGAAAGAAATTGATGGGCATCCGCGTCGTGAAAAAGGATGGAAGAAACGTAGGGATTGGCACGATGATCATGCGTGTGTTTGTTTCAGGCCTCGTTTATGCCCTGACGCTTGGTATTGGCTATATTGTCAGTGCCTTTATGGTCGGTTTGCGCAGGGATAACCGCGCGATTCACGATTTTATAGCTGGTACGTATGTGACGGAAGCCGACCCGGGAGAAGCGGTTGGGTTACAGTACAAAGATGATCTGAAGAGCGGTTAACCTTAATCAAAATCGCCGGGTTAACCTGATGCAAAGCTGCCGCTCAAGTGGGCGGCTTTCTTTTTTGTGAGAAGCACTCTCGGATGATAGAGTCATGGATGTATCATAAGCAGAATGATGGAAAGGGGAAGGTTATGGATCAATCGGTCGGGTTTTTAAGAAGATTGGGCGCTGTCCTGCTGGATGGTCTGATTGTATTTCTGCCTATGGGGCTGATCGTGTCCGGACTGTTTCAGACGGATTTGAACAGCTTGATCACGAATGTGATCGAGGGGCTGTATCTGCTGATCGTTCCTGTATTGTGGTATGGCTACGTTGTAGGAAAGAAAATCATGGGAATCCGTATTGTGAAAACAAATGGAAAAGATGTAGGCATAGGGACGATGCTCTTGCGCGTGGTCCTGTCAGGCTTGGTCTATGGACTGACGTTTGGAGTTCTCTATATTGTCAGTGCTTTATTTGTTGCTTTTCGCAAGGATCACCGTGCGATTCACGATCTCTTTGCCGGTACGTATGTAACGGACGCGGAACCCGGGGAAGCAGCGGCCTTGCCGGACGCCTGAGGATGATCGGCTATTAAATAAGGAAATAATTTAGTTTATAATAGTTGACCCTGTGCGTGAAAGCAGGGTCTTTTTTTATGGTAGACTCAGGCTTTTTTATAGAATCTCTCAATCTAGCAAACAAAAAACCGAGCGATGATTCATCGCTCGATTATAGTTTAGACAGCGTTTGTAATTCAAAGTGGTCGGCGACGCGGTCGAAGTCACGGACAACATTAAACATTTGATTTTCTGAGAAATTATTCGTGCTTTCCCACACCTGAGGGTGGACGGTGAACGTGTAATATTTTCCTTCTGTAAAGTAACAGTGGTGAGGCGCGTCCAATAGTTTCTGTAAGGCTTCTTCATTTTTCGCTTCGTTCAGGCGAATCGGCTTTTGGCTGAAGATACTCCGTTTACATTTCGCTTCAATCTGCATAGGAAGCAGCTCCTTTTTATTAATAGATTCTTGTATAATTATCCTATCCAAATAGTCAGAAAATTATAACATCAAATTTGGACAAATTGCAGGTTCTATACGAATATTCCAGCACTTTCTTAAAGTGGCAGGAAATTCGTAGGGCAGGCTTCTTTTTTTTATGCTCCTTTTTGTAATTTTTCTAAAATTCAGTTTACAAAGTTATGAAACTCTTATACAATTTTCAGTATACTGTATACAGGAAAAACATAGGTGGAGTGATTCATGAGAAGGGTCAATAAGATGATGTCCATATCCGACCAGACGTATGACTTGCTGCGTCAGTCGATTGTTTCTGGAGAATTCAGTGCCAATGAAGAATTGCCCGAGGAGAGAATTTCGAAGCAGATCGGTGTGAGTCGAACACCGCTGCGTGAAGCACTGCGCCGCCTCGCTGCAGATGGACTGGTCGTCCTGCAGAAGGGGAAACCGGCCAGGGTGGCGACCTTTACGATGGAGGGAGCCCTGCATCTGATGGAAGTCCGCACGCTGCTTGAAACGCACAACCTCCGAACGATTACCCCCATTCGATCTCAAGCTACCATGGAACAACTGCGGGAGAATGTACGGAACCAGAAGAAAGCGATTACAGAAGAGGATTATGAAGAGTTTGTCGAACTCGACAGGGATTTTCATTTATTGCTGACAGAAGACAATGAGAATAAGAAGTTAAGGGATCTGATCCTGCAAATGAATTCCGGGGATTACCGCGCCTTTATCATCTTATCGAACACGCTGTCTCAAAGTGCAGAAGCAGCCTGCGAGGAACACGAAGCCATCCTGGAAGCGGTGGAGGAAAAAGATGTCGAGCGTGCCTCGGCAGCAATTAACCTACATATGAACAAAGTCAGTACACGCATCACTCAATATCAGTCTTAGGAGGAGTACATATGAAGAAAGTTTTTCTTATATTATTTGCAGCTCTCATCACATTAGCCGCATGCGGACGTCCAAGTTCAGGTGGCGGTGACGCAGAGGATGGAAGCGGAGAAACATACACCATTAGTCTCGCTCACTTAGTGTCCGAGGATCAGTCGTCTCACATTGCAGCCGAATCGTTTAAGAAGAAACTGGAGGAAGAGTCGGACGGGCAGCTGAAGGTCGAACTTCATCCGAACGGGGAACTGTATCCTTCTGACCGTGAAGCGATTGAAGCGGTTCAGCAGGGAAACATTCAAATGACGATTCCGGCCGTTGCGTCGATTTCTTCCTTTAATGAAGATTTCATGGTGTTTGACCTGCCATTCCTGTTTGAAAACTACGAGCAGGCATACAAAGTGTTGGACGGTGAAATCGGTCAGGGACTGCTGGATGATTTATCCGAACAAAATATCAAGGGACTTGTTTTTGCGGAAAATGGTTTCCGTCACCTGTCGAATAACCAGGGTCCAGTCGAGTCTCTCGAGGATATTCAAGGTCTGAAAATGCGTACGTTGGAAAGCGCGGTTCATACGGCAACCTTTAACGCACTCGGCATGAATGCTTCTCCTTTCGCATTCGGTGAGCTTTACACAGCGCTCCAGCAGGGAACGTATGACGCAATGGAAGCACCGGTTTCCCTGTTCTATACGAATAAGTTTTATGAAGTGCAGGACTATCTGACCATGACGGGTCATGTGTATGCGCCAACGGCTCTCTTAATGAACAATGACTTTTACGAGGGGCTACCGAAAGACCTGCAGGAGTTAGTCGTGGAAGCTTCCGAAGAATACCGAACAGAGCAGCGGGAACTGGCACAGAAGCAGGACAATGAGTTCTTGGAAGAGTTGAAAGCAGAAGGTATGGAAGTGAATGAACCTTCTGAGGAACTCATCCAATCCTTCAAGGAAGAAGTTCAGTCGGTATATGACGAATTCGAAGATGATATCGGGAAAGAACTCTTGGAAAAAGTGCAGCAAGCTGTTCAATAACGATAACTTAAAGGAAGGCCGCGGCCTTCCTTTACTACATAACAGGGTGGGACAGACATGTCGAAGATTTTTGCAAATATAGAAAAAGGAATACTGGTGGCTACGCTTGCCCTGATGGTCGTCCTTATTTTCGGTCAGGTAGTAGGGCGGTATATTTTCCAGTCCGCTCCCAGCTGGACAGAGGAAATCGCCCGTTACCTGCATATCTTCCAGGTATGGGTCGGCGCAAGCTACGCCGTGAAAATGAGAGAGCACATCCGGGTCGATGCGTTTGTGACCCTGTTTCACGGAGTCGTAAGAAAAATACTGGAATCAGCGAGCGTGATCCTGTGGTTTCTGCTGGTCCTGTTTTTAGCGGTATATGGAACCAATCTTGTCCTCGATACGTTAAGCTACGGCCAGCAATCACCGGCGATGCAGATACCAATGTGGATTCCGATGGCCGCCGTACCGATCGGGTCAATTGGGATGACGATCCGTTTAGCGATTCAGCTCATCCAAATCTGGAAAGGAAATTATGATAAGCCGAAAAGCGAGGGGATCGCTACATGAGTATTCTCCTCTTATTCGGAACGCTGTTCGTCTGTCTGCTGATTGGGGTACCGATCGCGATCTCTCTCGGGGTCTCGGCTTTCACCGCGATTTACTTCGGAACGACGCTCCCTCTTGATATCATCGTGCAAAAAGCGTTTACTTCGCTGGATTCTTTCCCGCTACTCGCGATCCCCTTCTTCATGCTTGCCGGCATATTGATGGGGAAAGGCGGCGTCTCCAAACGCCTTCTGACGCTAGCGACCTCGATGGTCGGCTGGATGACCGGCGGACTATCGATGGTAACGATTGTCGCCTGTATGTTTTTCGCGGCGATCTCTGGATCAGGACCAGCCACCGTTGCCGCGATTGGCGGGTTTATGATTCCAGCGATGATCGCGAAAAACTATAAGCCGGGATTTGCCGCCAGTGTACCGGCGACAGCGGGTTCCATCGGGGTAATCATCCCGCCGAGTATCCCGTTTGTTATTTACGGTGTAACCGCGAACGTCTCAGTCGGAGATATGTTTATCGCCGGGATTCTTCCCGGCATGCTGATTGGCGCGTTATTAATGGTCACGGCGTTTATCATTTCCGCTAAAAATAACTACCGCCCGGACGATACGTCCAAGGCGTCCGGAAAAGAAGTGCTGCGTGCATTCAATGATGCGAAGTGGGCGCTGTTTATACCGGTCATCATCTTAGGCGGCATTTATGGCGGGGTGTTCTCGCCGACAGAAGCGGCCGTTGTATCCGTAGTGTATGCGCTGATTATTGGAGGCTTTATCTACAAAGAGCTTTCGTGGAAGACGATCTATGACTCGTTCATGCAGACGATCGTCATCAATTCAACGACGATGATTATTATCGCCCTGTCCGTATCCTTTGCACATTTTATGACGCTTGTCCAGATACCGGATCAAATATCCGCTTACCTGACGGGACTGACGACGAATCCGATATTCATCCTAATTGTCATTAACCTGCTGCTCCTTTTTGTCGGGATGTTTATCGATACGATCTCAGCCGTGGTTATCCTGACTCCGGTGCTGCTGCCGATTGTGGCGGAGTTCGGTGTCGATCCTGTGCATTTTGGCGTCATTTTAGTTGCGAACCTGGCGATTGGCTTTGTCACGCCGCCGGTTGGGGTTAACCTATTTGTGGCCTCTACGGTCGGAAAAGTAAAGTTCGAGAAAATTGTCGTCGGCGTTCTTCCGTTTTTAGCGGCCATGATCCTGGCGTTACTGATCATTACGTATGTGCCTGCTTTGTCGATGTGGCTGACGAAAATGTATTAATAGGAAGGGAAGAGGTCTTGCAGATTTTGCAAGGCCTTTTCTTTTTGTGCTGGTCTCGAAACTGAGTCTTCGAGAAACGGGCAGGACAGTTGAAGACTTGAATTCGAGATATTAGGCATTTTGAAACTAAATTGGGCTGGTACCGTATAGTTAATAAGAGCATTTTAATAGTCGAGAATGAGAAAGATTATTGAACTAATGTAATGGAGAGGTATTAAAAAGTCTTTAGGAAAACCAATATTATTCGTTCAGGAATCGTTTAGATAGGGATCAGATTTTAAGTGGAAGGAGACATTTTTATAATGCTTAATGGTCCTTTATTAGTATCATTAATACCAGGGATAGTTGTATTGACGCTTACGTGGTGGTTCAGTAAAAAGGGTTTTTCCCTATTGATCAGGATGTTACCTGGATCTATTTTAACGATTGTTGCTGCAATCGTCTTTTATAACGGTTTTGTGAACATTAGGGGTTTTGAAGGTGGAGCTTATATCATTCTTAGTTTCCTTTTAATCATTTTTGCTAGTACGTCTTTTGCAATTGGAGTTAAGGTGAAAAGTAGTTTTAAGAATCGCAATTAAGGGTTTTGTTTATTCAGTAATCACAAGAAGAACAGGGAGGATATACGTATGAAAAATGTTTTGGTTTTGATTACAGATGGTTTTGCTGATTGGGAAGCAAGTTATGTGACGGCTGAGTTAAATAAGCCAGGAACAGGTTATCAAGTTAAAACCATTGCGATTGATAGCCATCCAAAAACTTCAATGGGTGGATTAACTGTTATACCGAATTATAACTTACAAGACTTCTCTTTTAAGGTGCCATTTGAGATGTTGATTATTCCCGGTGGAACTGGATGGAAAGAAGATAAAAATCAACAGGTAAAGAAGCTTGTTGAGTTCAGTTTTGAAAAGGACATTCCTGTTGCAGCGATATGTGACGCCACCACTTTTTTGGGTAATCACGGGTTTCTTAATAAACATGCACATACGGGTAATTCATTGTCGTACCTAAAAGAAGAAGCCCCTAATTATGAAGGTGAAGAAAAATATATCAATGCACAATCTGTTCGTGATGGATGTCTAATCACGGCTAATGGAAGTGGAGCTGTAGAATTTTCAAGAGATATTCTAAGCAAGTTGGATATTATAGAAGGTGAAGAACTAAGAGAGTGGTATGATTTATTCAAAAAAGGCTTTATTAAAAGTTAGTTTGAACCTCTAGATAGTAAATTCCTTCACGACGGCAGGAATAAAACGGGCCTCCTTACGAACACTATTAAGAAAAGGGGGAGGTCCTTGTGAAAACAGCGATTATCGGGGCAGGACTTGCCGGTCTTTCATGTGCCGTGACATTGGAAAAACATGGGCATACTGCTGATATATTTGAACAACGAAAGAAAATAGGTTTTCACTATGACATTGCGGAATTAATGACGCCTATTCTTCATGCACCCATCAAGGACGCGGTGAAATTCTTTTCTGAAACACATGATATTCACTTAAAGCCAACCAGCAATGTTCAGAAAATATATGTCCATTCCGAAAACGAATCCGCCTATGTAGAAGGAAAGATCGGTTTTATCAATATGCGGGGCGAATATGAGGAGTCCTATGAGAAGCAATTAGCCGAGCAGCTGGTGCATAGTACAATCCATTATGACAGCCATGCGACTTATGAAGATATTTCAAAAGAATATACCCATGTGGTATTAGCCACTGGCAATCTACTTGATATACAGCAAATCCAGCCATATGACCTAGCCTATCCTTCTACTTTTGCAGGTGCACTTGTTAAAGGGGATTTCGTCCGTAATGAGGTACATACCTGGTTCAATAACCATTTTGCTCCACAAGGTATGGGTTACTTGCTGCCTCACTCCACTACACACGCGACTCTCGTGAACGTCTATCCACAATATGAAGACGATTGGGTGCATAGAAGAAATGAGTTCTGGCAAGCAATGGTGAAGCAAGCTTCTCTTAATCTGAACCAGAAGATTACGATTGAAAAAGAGTTCACGATCACTGATTACATGGTAGGAAAATGCAACTACCCTCGAATTGGAAACACGTTCTTTGTTGGCAACTGTTTTGGAGCCATTACTCCATTCTTAGGTTTCGGGCAGACGGGATCGATTCTTAGTGGCATTTATGCAGCTCAGGACATCTGCGGGCTTGGGAATTATGAAGAGCTGAGTAAACCGCTCTATAAGGATTATGATGATTCCCTGGTACTCCGGAGAGCGATTGAAAGCCTAAGCAATCATCAACTGGATTTAGTGACAATGTCCCTACGCAATTCGATGTTGAAGAAAATAGTCACCCAGCCAAACATGAGTGTTTTGAAAGGACTCAGCCACTTGTTGAAGCCTTTTACTTCGAAATAACGAATACTTTCCCTCTGAAGATTAAAAGAGCCTGACTCCATTTTTATGGGAGGTCAGGCTCTTTTATATAATGTAAAAAAAATTGCTCAAATTATTATGGCTCATTCATTATGATTAGAATCTAGCTGTTCTTCTACTTATTATCTAGGAAGTCTTGTGGGTTTTATAAACGAAACGAACTTTTTCGTAATAAAACTTCTCCAACATGTGGAGTGTTTTTACTTAATGTATCCGTGACTTCGGCGGATGCTCATGCCTTCAGACAGGTCCTCGTCCCATGTAAGGATTCGCTGGACATTTTCGCATTCAGTCTGGCCGAAGAAGTTCTTCACTTTTTCTCTGAATTCATTGTAGCGGATTGAGTCCTGAAGCATCTTGTCATAGGACTTCTTATACACCTGCACCGCGTCTTCTATGGCACATTCATAATCATGACGCAGCTTCTCAAGCGCCTTCGATGGACCGTGGTCCTGATAAGCTTCAGCGGTTAAGTATACTAAACGGTCAACAATTTCATATGGATGATTCTGAACCGGCGCATCTGGACAGGCTTCGTTTCTTGCGCGCAGCTTCCTGTCGAGATCCAGGATCTCTTCTACTGTTTCCGACTTCTTCTGCTGGAAGATCATTTTTATTTTAAGTATGAGTTCGTTGTAACGGATCACTTCCGGGCGGATATCTTCACTTGCTTCTTTATACATCTGAATCGCCTGGCCAAGGGCACATTCGTAATCGTGACGCAGCTTCTGAATGGTTGGGGAGTCATAGCGGTCGTTATAAGCTTCAACGGTAAAGTGAACCAGACGATCGACAATTTTTTGTGGTGTACTCATAGCTCCTCTTCCTTTCGTGTGACCTTCAACGGTTGGGAAGGCCTCTCGGTTTGTTATGGATGATAGTGTTATAACCTATATGACAGAGAAGTAAACCTTTATTGCCTATTGATGTCGATTAGTTGCGTATAAACTTGAATCCTGTCACTTAGTATTGGTGAATATTATTTGATTGTTTGTCAATGTAGTTAGATTGTCAGAATTAATTATAAATATAATCAATTGATAACTTTTTTATGATAAAATAGTAAATAATTCCATTTGTTAGTTTAGGTTGGAGGTTTAAGTTATGAAATTCTTAAATCTTATGTATAAGAAGCTTGTGCCATTAGGATTAAAGTTAATTTCTCCAAAAAAATACAAGGGTAAGGAGAAGATGTCTATGCTTTATTACTTGGACCACCGGGAAAGAGATAATTTAAGAATGCTTAAAAGATCTAACTTAAATAGGATTGGATGGAAGGAAAAAGATTTAGAAGAATTGCTTGTTAAGAACCTGGATCGAATTTTAGATGAAGAAACATTAATGCCTATTTTTACTGAGAGAAGCTTTCAGGAAGAACCAGACATCATGGCATTGGACCATACAGGTAAGTTATACATATTCGAGTTGAAAAGATGGAAATCTAACGAAGAAAATCTACTTCAGGTATTCAGGTACGGTCAGATTTATGGACAGAAGAATTACGAAGATCTAGAAAAACTCTTTTTAAAATTTAATCCTAACTCTAATTCATTGGTTGAAGAACATAGGGAATATTTTAAATTAGCCAATGAGGAATGGATTAATAAGGAACAATTTAATCATCAGCAGCATTTTTTAATTGTCACGGATGGTACTGATGTTAAAACAAGGAACGCAGTAAACTATTGGAAGAAGACAGGGTTAAATATCGATTCAATAGTTTATCGAGTGTTTGTGACCGATAGCAATGAACAACTTATTGAATTTAATGCCTATTCGCCGTTTCAGGATGTAATTGAAATGGAACAATCAAACTTTATTTTGAACACTAATTATAAAAGAAATCCTCGCTCACACGATGAGATGATGAATGAGGAAAAAGCTGCCGCCTACTATCATCCGTGGAAGAATAAAATCAAACGAATTCAAAAAGGGGACAAGGTCTTTCTCTACCAAAGCGGAAAAGGTATTGTTGCTATGGGGATTGGGACTGGCGAAGTTCATATGAAAGAATATCAAGGAAAAAGTGACGAAGAGTACTATATGAAACTTGAAGATTTCAATAAGCTCAAACACCCTTTAAGTGCAAAGAAGATGAAAGATGTTACAGACTCCAATTTTATGTTTAACCAAACTCTTTTTTCAGTAGATAAAAAGAAAAGTGACTTGATTTGGAAGTATATTAAAGATAACCACCTGTAGACAATCGATATCCTTAAAGCCATTCAAACATTGAACCCAGCGGAACAACATCTCTTACTTGAATACTTGGTTGATGCTCTCACTGCGTCATCCTCCTTATTGAGAGTCAGAACATATTGTTCGATTTGGGAAATACTCGAACATTGTGATCTGGGAAGAAGTGAAGAAGCAGCGTTACCGCTGTAAAGTTTTGCTAGAGGGTTATTCACTCCGCAAATCAGCAAAGTTGATTGGGGACGTTACCCACGTAACCTTGTTCTATTGTAGGCACAAGATTCTATCGACATTAAAACAAATGGAAAGTTCTATCTTCAAAGGTCTCGTTGAAATGGACGAGACCTATTTCCTGTACTCTGAAAAGGGACAAAGAAAAATTGCAGAGAGAAAACCCCGCAAACGGGGTTGTTCCACTAAGGGATATTTAACTCGAAACTGAGTCTTTAAGTATAGGGCAGGATTATGAAAGACTTGGTTTTGAGATAACTACATAAATAGCTGCTTCACTTCCTTTTATGGAATTAATTGGGATGATGATGGCATATTTAAAATACTTACAGAAGGGGAGGGGATTCTTTGGGTGCCTTCGGAGCTTTAGTAATTGTCGTAGTAGCGGTAGTAGTGGATTTCTTTTGGTTAGATGTAGATCAAAAGCGATGGGGTTGGATGAAAAGTTGGACAAAGTTTCAGAAAGGATTATTCTTCTCAGGATTTGCCATTGTGTCAGTTTTAATTTACGTAGGGTTAAGTCTTGAGTAGTTATAACACTTCCATTATTGGGGGCTTATCTTAATAAGAGGTTTAAATTTTTCAATTAAAGGTGGAGGCTTAGCTATCAATACTATAATGGTCTTGTAATTAGAGAAGGTGTAGTCTTCCTATAAAGGGGGCGATTGTTCAATAGAGCAATCGCTTTATTTTTGAGTAATCTGTATAAAGAGTATAGTTATGATTCTGAATTTTTCAGGGTCTTATTTTAATTAGGTCTTTCCAACCTTTATTTTCCTAGTTTATGGGATTTTTATTTAAAAATGGTTTGTTATGTAGGTCTAAGGGAACTCATTATATAAATATACTTAGGGTGGTTAGACCTTGGATAAAAGAAGAATTGTTTTACCTATAGGAATTATTGGGACGATCATTATCTTATTTATTGGTATTACGGATTATATGGATGATGGAGGTTCTTTGGTTTTTAAGTCCTTGATTGCAGTAGTTGGAATATGGATTGCGGTAAAGAATACTTTTAAGCGTAGAGGTAATAACGAGAGTGATTAGACTCAGAACTTGGACGCTATCTTTTAAGATAGGAGTGGATTGAAGCTGTATTCAATTTTCTTATATTTTTAAGATATCTTGAAATCGGATCTTCAAGTAAATGGGGCTTTAGTTGAATAAACCAAATCAAAAAATCGGTTCCTAAGTGCTGTAAAGGAATCGATTTTTCTATGCTCTGATTTCATTAGTGTGGTGTATTCGAATTTTCCTACAGCTAATCTTATTGGCGATGGTTTTTTAATAAAGGGAAGAGGTGAGAACCTTTTCTCAATACCCTTATGTAAAATACTTTTGACATAATTGTTTTTATTGTGATATTTTGGAAATGTAAAGATGTTTTGACATTTTGAAGAGGTGATATTATTGGTAATCGAATGGGCTGTTTCTATTTTAGTCGGAATATTTATATTTCTGTTTATTGGCCGACTTACTGGGGGTGAGGAGTTTGGAGGTGTGAATAAAAGTGACGATGAACGATCTCAATACATAAAACAAAAAGCAATTGTAGGAAGTTGGTCGTTCCTCTTAATCGTATTTTTTATAAACATTGTTTTTAGTGTTTTCGACTTAAGATCAGGTTTTCTAAAAAATGATCCGTTCAATCATCCAGAGTTATTTTATTTACTCATACTGATTGGAAGCTATTTTGTATATTATCTAATCTATAGTAGACGGGTAAGTGGAAATGCAAAATAAGATTTTGGAACTGCGGAAAAGCGCAGGATTAACCCAAGATATGCTAGCAAAAAAATGTAAGGTATCACGCCAAACAATTAACGCTATAGAAAATGATCGGTATGACCCTACCTTGCAACTGGCATTTCAAATAGCGGCAGTTCTTAATACAACTGTAGATAATGTTTTTAAAACTAAATAATGAAGAGTGCAAATATTGAGAAATAGATTATGGATGGGTTATTTTTTGTATTAGGTTCTGCAATGGTAAGTAGTATAAATTCGCTGAGCTTCCTTTTTAAGTCGATTTTTTCCGATGTTGCTTTAACCATGCTATTTATTGTAGGAATTGTAAAAATAAAACGATGATATGCGCGATTGCTCAAAAGAGTGACTGCCCTTAAGTTCCAACTAATGGGCCGAAAAATAGAGAATATCCTGAATTGGAATTTTGCTGTATAGGGGGCTTTTCTCCAAGAACTATAGGGGGCAGTTGTATGTTAGAGACTTTTGAAACGGAGAGATTAATTTTACGAGAAAGAACAATGAAGGACTTAGAAGACTGCCTGCGAATGGATTGTGAGGAAGAAGTAGTTAAGTATATACCTGAAGTGAGAGAGTTATTAAATAGTCCGAAATCTAACCCAGATAAGCACATTGAGTTTGTAAAAAATCGAATGGAAACTACATATCCTAATGGGCTAGGGTACTGGACGATAGAATCCAAAGTTAACAACGGTGAATTTATCGGTTGGATCTTACTTATTCCCATAGATAATATTGGTCCGGAAGTAGAGATAGGCTGGAGGTTAAAACGAGATTATTGGGGAGCAGGTTATGCGACAGAGGCTGGGAATACAATCTTAACATATGCTTTCGATACGGTTGATCTGGAAAATGTAGTAGCCGATATACATCCTTCGAATCGAGGATCTATAAGAGTTGCCGAAAAACTTGGATTTAGTGTAGAAGAATCAATAAATGAAAGTGCAGGTAATTATGTTAGGTACTCAATCTATAAACGATAATCAATATTATCTAGAATTCTAGTCTTCATTTAAGGGGGCGATTGTTCAATATGAGCAATCGCTTTTTTTAGATATTAACAATTACTCAGCGGTCATTCAGCGAAAATAATATAGCTCATATTTTTGGTAGGCAATTAATAACATTAGCACAAAAAGTCAAGTCTCTTAGCAATTATTTGGTTATATTGGATTTGTAAGGTTAGGAGGTGCGAGGTTGATCTATCAAGAGCATGAAAAAACTATTCAAGAAGCATTAAATCTTATCGAACAAAATCTTACAGGTGAATTGCAACTTCCCATTTTAGCTGAACACGATGGTTATTCAAGGTTTCATTTTTTACGGATTTTTTGGAAAATTATTGGGAAATAAGCTGTAAGTTATATTAGGGAACGGCGAATTACTCAAGCCGCCAGGGATTTAATCACCACAGATTGCAGAGTGATTGACATTGCTTTGCTATATCAGTTTGGATCGGAAGAATCATTCACCAGAGCCTTTAAGAAGATATATGGCATGACACCAGGACGTTATCGGAGATTACTCAGAAATCTTATTGTCAAAGGAGAGAATGTTATGACTGGAAATAATAAAGCGCCCATCGGTTGGGTTATGACAGGGGACTCACCATCTGATTATGAAACGGGTTTAGACGATAGAATTTTGCATACTGGTAATTACTCGGCATATTTGAGTTCAAAGGATGAAAAAGCACGAGGTTTTGCTACATTGATGCAACAGATCAAGTCAGATCGCTATCGTGGAGAGCGACTCCGATTTTCTGCATTTGTTAAAAGTATGGATGTTAGGAGATCGGCCGGTTTGTGGATGCGAATTGATCATTCTTCCGGAGATGTACTTGCTTTTGACAATATGATGAATCGTCCAATCAAAGGGACGAATGAGTGGAACCATTATAGCGTTGTGTTAGATGTACCAGTAAAAAGTGAAGTGATCGCGTTTGGGATGTTATTAAATGGCTTTGGGCAAATCTGGATGGATGATGTTAGTTTCGAGATTGTAGATGAAAGTGTTCCAGTAACAGAGCAAATTCCTGCTGAAGATCTATTTGATGAACCTGTCAATCTCAATTTTGAAAGTAATAATTTAATATGATTACGATGGGAAAGTGACTTAATAAAAGGGGGATTGTTAACCATGAAAAGGATTATATCTATTTCATTGTTTATTGTTAATTCAATAACCTTTGTTATTGGCCTTGGGTTTTTATTTGGTGATGATAAAATTGAAAAGCCGTCTGATATTTGACAAGACGGATCATGATTTTTGAAAGAGGTGAGCTTTAAATGACATATGGATGGCAACATGTTCCTGGCTGGTTTGTATTTTTTGCATGTGTTATTTTTGTTCTATTTATAGTTTTTAGTCATTGGTTAACTAAGGGAAAGGTGGAATCAACAGGAGGAGATGGAGTGATAGGAACGAAAGCAATTTATTTTAAAAACCCCCTCAAGATAATGACTAAGAAAGCAGAAATGATTGATATGAAAACGAACTATGTAGGCTGGGTGAAAAGGGAATTTGATAATGTGTTTCAAATGTTAGTCTCGTTATTTATTCCAAATTATTATGTAGATGTTTTTAGTGAAGATGCTAATAGGAATATGTGTATAAGAATACATAAATTAAGAGAAAGAAAAGATTTGGTTCAAAGTAGATGGGAAGTAAAATTAGAAACTAATGATAGTAAAGAAAGGTTTATGATAATAGGTGACAAGAAGTTGATGTCTAATGAAATTCTATCGTTTTCTTATAGAGATGAAAAAATAAGCGTGTCTAAAAATGTAGATGACAATATGGTTTATTTTCATAAAAACGGGAAACAAGTTGCCTATATTTCCACTAATGGAAAATTACCGCCTCGAAGGATAATCATTGATGCACAAGATACAAGCGATTTACCAATGTTATTATTGGCTAGTATATTTGAGATAATTAAATTCTATAAATAAAATTTTTAAAAAGAAGTGAAAAGTACTTAAGGGAAGCGAGGAAACATCCCAGCACTTCCGGCATGAGGTATCAGCCCCCTGGCTTTGATTACCTTGAATCCGATTCTTATAGAAAAGGGGCTTTTCTTTGTTAATTCAAGTCCCTGGAGGTGACTATGTATGGAGAACCAAAGGTTATCAAAATTAGATAGATGGCGTGAAGAATATGGAGCACTAGTAATTGCTTTAGCTTGTCTTTATAGTGCAATTAGCAGTTGGGGGCAAAATTGGATTCTTACGAGTGTTTTAGTTTTCGGCACATTTGTCTGTGGAACGTTTGGTTTCTTTGATATAAAGAGAGCTTTTAAGGAAAAATAATCAAGGTAATGATTTGTCACTAATGTGGTCAATATCATTCCAATGCAATCCTATCGTTTCAAAGGAGTAAAAATAAATGAAAGAACTATTAGAATGCTAAAGCTTTTACGTGAAGCAATCAACAGGAATTAGTACGTTATTCACTTACTATAATATACAGGGGGAGAGAATAGCAGAAGCAAGAGAAGATAGTAGTGTGAAAAACTCAAAGCTTTCTTATGTTCTTCGTTTATTAGGGCTGTACTCAATCTACAGTTACCACATGAAAGTTGTTGATACAGAAGGCAAAAATCTATTGTTTTTTCAACGTAAAGACGGTTTTGGAAAACCATTCGAAGTTTATGATTCGTCAGGGAGCAAACTATTAACATTAAAAGATAAGTTTAAATTGAAACACCCACAAGTGTTCTTTATTGATAGAAGTGGCTATGAGGTAGCTGAACTAAATGGTGAAACTTTTGGGGGAAAAATGAAAGTCGTTGGGGCTAATGGAAATGTTTTGATGTCGATAAATAAGCAAGTAGCATTAAAAAGCTTTAAAGAAATAGCTTCTACTGCAGACATATATAAAGTTGAATTACTAAGTGAATTAGATGAGGATATAAGAAAAAGTCTTATTACTTTTCCAGTCATTTATGACCTCTTGTTTTTTAACAAGCAATAGATACATATAAGAGAAATTATTTTGAATCCAAGTCTATATCGTGGCGATTGTTCTATATGAGCACTTTTTCGTCTACAGTCAGAATTTTCATAGACTCAGTTTTAAGATAACAGTTATTATAATTCGAACGCTTTTTGTGGAACTTAGCTAGCCATCACTACGTAGAGATAGAAAGAGGAGTGGTTCCATGGATGGTGATACATATTTTTACGCTTTGGCAGCAATTGGATTAATTTTATTAATTCCGTATTTTATCATAAGAGATTATAAGAGGGGGCGGAAAGTCTCTTCAATTTTCACTTCTATTTCAATGCCTGTAATTTTGCTATTTATCGCATTAGGGGAAGTATTAAAACCAGTTCTATCGCAAGCATCCATGTTGCATTACAATCAGATTTTCTTTCTTGGGCTTGTTAGTTTTATTGTAGTGCCACTTGTATTGTTATTTTTTTTCACTGGGAAAAAGGAATATAAAAAGTGGGGGGATTCGAAGGAATATAAATACGCATGGCTATACAAAGTCCGATACCTATTGGTAGGGGGCGTGGGGGCACTTTTCTTAGGGGCATTGTATCGATTCTATCAAATATACGTCTATCTTTTTTAATCTTTAAGCGAGTATTACGCGAGCGATAGTTTGTCCCTCTTTACTTGCGAATAGGGGCTTTTCTAATGATAATAAGACTCAATCATTACCTAGCTGAAAACTCAAATAAAGGATGACATTAGTTGGTAGACCCTACAAAATTAAAATACAAAAAACAAAAAAATGGAATACCATGTACTGGAGAATTTTATTTGCAAAAAGACGAAAGTTATAAGAGCAAAGGTAGTATGACTTATTCAATAGTATCTAAAGAAAAAGAAATTGGAAGAGTAGCGGAGACTGATAAAGGTTCCTCCAGTTTGGGTAATAACTTATTGAAAATCTTAAGTTCACTTTTTTTAAATATAAAAGGAATTAATCTAGAAGCATTCGACTTGAGTTTACTAGATCAGGATGGTTATCTTATTGCAAGCATTCGGAAGAAGGCAGGTTTTTTTGCTGATTTTAACGTATATACTAAATTTGGCAAACATTTGGCAACTATTCAATACTCAACTAGGAAGAACTCTCCAACAATTTCAGTCATTGGTCCGGACGGCAAGGATCAGTTTCTAGCGTGGATACAGTCAAACTTAATCGACTTTTCAATTGAAGACAAACAGACGGGAGAGGAATTTTCCACCATTCAAAAGCGCTCATTAGTGCACTCTACGATAAGAGAAAACCTTACTAGTAATGATGCTTTCTTCGTAAATAACAATCAACTGAACCAAAATGTAAATACTAAACTCATTAGTATTGTTGTAGCTTTAGACATGTATTATTACATGGGGCAATAAGTCATTTTAATGTGTGACTGGCATAATGTTTCGAATGTGGTTCTGATATAATGGGGTGAGGACATTTCAACGAGGAGGAAGCACCTCCGTATCGTTGGATTTAGATAAGAAAAATCATTCATGGAAATTCAAGTCTATGATAAGTCCAAGGGCTATAAACAGATTGTAATATTCTGTGGAGGGGTCTTTAATATCTAATTTGAATACATCTAAAGAATCAAATAAGTTTTTGAGGCTTGATGGGATGGTTGTTTTTTTGACCCTCATTAACAAATTTTCATTATTATCTAAAAAATCAAAGCTGTAAGCACTAAAGTCACCTATCCCTTTAATTATTTGTTCGTAACCTTTATAGATAGTTATGGATGTTTTAGGGCTCTTTAACCCGGCTTTCGCTTCTATAGAGTAAATTTCTTCATTGAAAGATTTATATGTATATGTATTTGAAAACCCTCTTGTTTTTATTAATTCTCCAATAAGTTCGTTTTTCTTTGTCATTAGATTTAAATTAACACTAGTGAAAGCATATAGACTTAAGCTTTTTAGTAGCATATTAATTTTGTCTCTTGAACTAGATACATCTTCCTCAATTATACCGACAATGTTCTCGCTACTTGCAAGCCTATAATTTTTACTCTGACTTCTAAATCTATTTTCTTGTTTTATATAAAGTACACTATAGTTTTCCAATAAGGAGTCTCCTTTGCATGAAAGCACTTTTAAAGAATTGAATGATTTAACTTCGTGAAGCATGTTACCAAGTGAACAGTAGTGAGTGGTGGCTTTCAAACTCTTTTCTAATATTTTCATAATTGATTATGGAAATCAATGTTATATGCCTGGTTTAAAGGCTATTTTCATAATCACACGCACATTTGAGTCGTAATCAGGAGCATTCCAATCCTGATAGTCAATTACCTCGAATTCAAGTCTTCCGTTAAAGAGAGCGCTTCCTTAATAAAAGAATTCTATACTTATATTATAGGAAAACTCATTACTCTAAAAATATTTAGTTTCATCCAATATTTAGAAATGATTCATATAATGAGGAGGGGGAAAATGTGAGAAGGAAGTTAGGAATAATTTCTACTGTGTTATTTTTAGTAAGCCTAGTTGCATACATAACGATGCTGTCAGGTAATGATGCTTTTCTTTTTGCTGGAGTGTTTATTTCTTTATTAGGAGTGGTATTTGCTATGTTCTCTAATAAAGGACCATACAGAAACATCGGACTAATTGGCAATGGATTGATCATCTTAGTGGTCATTATTATCCCCTTCATAGTTACTACATTTTTCTGGAATACTCCGTAACTTAGAAGGATAAGAGAATATTATCTTGATATTGGGCCCCAAGATAAAGGGGGGCTTTAGTTGAGTAAGCACAATATAACAAAGAGGAACTTCCATAAAATTGATAGTTCTTTTTTTGTTAGTAATATCAGCACTAAACTTTATCACAGCCAATTAAAATGAAACATAAAGAGGTCAACGAAAATGCATTAGAAAACGAGACCTCCAAGCAGGTGCATACATAATACCTTTATAGAAATAACTCATGAAACAAGTGGTCTTCTGCAGGCTCTTGTTTTTTTAAATCATAATGACAGAAATCTTATTCTTCTTTAAAGATTCAAAAATTCCCATGACGAAACTCCTGATATCAATGATATAATAGGCAATAATAGAGAATAAATACACACAGGGGTATAGGGGGATGATCATGAAGAAATTATGGTGGATCCTGGCAGCCTGTCTCTTCATGCTGGCTGCGTGCAGTTCAGATTCGAGTTCCAGCTCCAGCTCAGAAGCAGAGGGCGGAGAAACGTACCAATCGGAGGAACTGGAAGCCTCCGAGCAAGAGAGCTCATCGAGTGAAGAAAAAGAAGCTTCGGTCGAGGCGGACAAAAACGTACTAGGTGTCAAAGTGACCGTGCCGAAATCTTTTTTCGAACTGCAACATCAGGATCTCGAGGGAATTAAAGCGGACGCAGAGGCTAAAGGAATACCGGAAGTCGTGGATAATGGAGATTCTGTAACCTATAGAATGTCGGAAGCAAAACATAAAGAATTGATGAAAGAAATGGAGAAGCAGATGACTGCGGCCATTGAAGAGATAAAAAATGAAGACAACTACTCTTCCATTCAGGATATTCAAACGACTGCATCTTACTCCGAATTTATGCTGTCCGTAGATCGGGAAGAATATGAAAGCAGCCTGGATGGATTTGCGGTTATGGGTCTTGGTGTCACGGGAATGCTGTATCAATTGTTTGATGGGGCTGGCCCGGAAGAATATGATGTCACGGTTAACGTAGTGGATGCTGAGAAAGAAGAGGTTTTTGACACAATTACGTATCCAGAAGCTTTTGAATCGCTGAAAGAAGTGGAGGTGGAATAAAAGAATCTGTGGGTATGTTGACTCCCTTGCTGATGCATTAAGCAGGGGAGTTTTTTGTATAAAAAAGAGGCAGACTCTGGAGACCAAAACATTTTCAACTTTCATTTGCAAGATATTAGAAATTCTTAAGCCAATAAAGAATCCACCGTCTATAAGAGGTACTAAATGATAACTTATATAAATTATTGTCTATTCTGAATTCTATTTCATCTTCATTAAATAATACAATATTGTGAATGTTGAAACTTTATTTAAATTCTTCGATAACCTCTTTAATTATTTTCCCTACACTAAAAATTCCAACAGCTTGAGCTTCTTTATTGGAAAATTATTCCTTAAATTCGGCCAGTGTATTTTTGTCAAGCATATTTTTTCCTCCAAATTGAATGATTTTTTTATTTTACATTTAATGATCGCTACAAAGTGCTGATAGTATTTAATTAGAAAATTTTATATTATTTAAAAGTACAGATAAGGACCGACTAAATTATTCAATAAGAGATTTATAAGGGGGGGATAGAATGATCGAATACTCAGAAAGCAAAACTTATTCGTACACTAGGAATGAAAAAACCGAGACTAAAACTTTTAAGATTTCGGGCTTAGTAAATATTATCATTACGATTATAAGTTTAATCTTTTTGATATAAAAAAAGCAGGGGAGGGGCCCCTGCTTTTCTCTGACTACTATTTCTAGCTTATGTTAGTCTCTTCGGAAGATAAGTATAACTCCAAAAGCATTTTTTACGTATTCTGATGAATGAGAAATCGTTTCGTGAAGTTCCCAACCAGACTGAGAGTACGATTGAATAAGTCTATTAATTTTTTCGTATCGACCTACGATAAATCCGTTAATATAATAGGTTTCGTACTGAGCCATAGCCACACCTTTTTTCATAAGTAGAAAGGGTGAGACTTATTTCAAAAGTCATTAATTAACCTATCCCTATAAAGTTCTTTGGTGATTTGAGTGAAACGTTCATTTTGTTCATTAAATCTTTTAACGTTTATTTCCAGTTGTGCATAGGCATCTGAATCGCCCGTCGTAGCCATTGGAAAATTTTCTGCGACTGCCATCATGCTTTCCAGCATATTCTGTGTTAACTGGTTTACTTCCTGAAATTCGACATAGGCTGGAGGATCGAGGTCTTTAATAGCAGGAACAATTTCGTAGATTACTGAATTCATAGTAAGTTCCACATACCAATATTCATCTGAACTTGGACTGAAAAGGTGATCGTAAGAGCTTGTAAATGCCGTTGCATCTTCACATGCATATTCATACTCAGCAATTTGTTCTTTAATTGTGGAGATATATTCACTGGTCTGTGTTGTATCAATATTTGTAGAAACCGGCTGAGATGTTTTTTCGCTAAGAGATTCTGGCAGTTCTTCACCTTGTTCTATCACATCATTGGAACTAGAAACAGGTGTAGATTCACGGTTAATTTGGTCCATTTCATGGCCATACCGATTTACTTCAAAAACTACCGCTGCAGCAATGATGATAGATATAATCGCTGCAATTTTATTGATTTTATACTTCATGTTACACACCCCATCATTAATGAGCTTATCAATCTATGACTTGATCCATTGTCGCAGTAACTTCCTCAGCTAATCGATGTGATTCTTGCAGGCTACTCAAAGCTTTGTCAATATCATCCCAGCCGGCTTGAATCATATCTGCATCATTATCTTTTAAGCCGTAACTAAGACCTTCTTTACTATTTAAAGCGCGATTTACTGAAACAAGAATGTGATTAGAGGAGTCTTCGAATTCATGAGGTACTTGAATTGAATTTAGTTTTTCCTTTACTTTTTCAATATTTATATAGGCAGTTTGAAAGTGATAATGAAACTCTTTTTGATACCATAAGAGAGAAAGGCCCTGTGATTGTGAGAGCAGTTTGTTAATCAGTTCCATTTCCTCTAAATAGTCCTCAATAATAGGTGGAATAACGATAAGGTAGTGCATAAGATCTTCATAGTCGGATTCTTGGGCAGTTTATTCTTTAATTTCCTCCCGCCATTCTATTGTTTCCTGTCTTTTCTGTTCACGAGCTTTAATTTTTTCATCAATTATTTTTTGTTCTTCGGGGGTGCGTTCTGCCTTAGCTGGGGAGGTCTCTATCTCTTTATTGGCTTGCACAGCTTCTTCATTATTCGAACAGCCGGCTATGAATAGCAAGGTGAAAGTAATAAAAATCGCGTTTTTTATCACAGAGCACATAGTTGTTTAGCTCCTACTTATTAAATTTTTTATTTCTATTGATTTAGACAAAAGGCATCAATGTCATAAATGCTTGCTTTCGAGATATTTTTTCGCTAATAAATTGACCCTTGGTATCCACAGGGAAGGAAGAAAGGACGTGGGGCTCCTTAAAATCCATTTCCAAGACCTTTTCTCTTTCGAGCAAGAAAAAATGAGTTTCGCTAGCCTAATCATTTATCTCCAAGAGGATGGGAAACCGCAGACATCATAATATTGAAGAGCGGTCATTTGAATGAGATCTGTTTCTCCGTATTGGGTATATTTCGGTACATTGAACGAGATTTCTTCGGGCCTGAATAGTGACTCTATGTATCCAATAATAAGTTCTTTGTTGCTCTCATTTCAGAGCAATTGTATCATTGCTGTTTTTCATCATTCATTCCATTCCTCCAGTTTCATAATTTAAGACATTGCTTTTGTGTCATTATTCAGTGACCTAGCACCGAAGGGGAGATAAAAATACTCTTTCAACATAAAAACTATTTATTTGAAAAATATAAACAAGTGAATGAGGGAGCAACGTTAGGAGTATTAATAGCTTCGCATTAAAACGAGTCCAAAATCGAGATATATCAGTGAGCGATATGAACAAATCCGCCCTCAGATATCTCAATTCGCTGATAACTAGATTAGTAATCCATAGCATCGGGTGAATTTGTACTAAGTATAGGATTATTCTGCTGTAGCTGCTGCTAAATTGTTCGTATGAGATTATTTCTAAAACTAAGTTATAAGTGTAGTTATACTGTCCGGCTTTGATCTTGGATTCAGTCAGTTGAAATTGGATACCATAGTTCCCATACTAGAGTTTGGTAATCGGGAGCTTGCTCAAAATTATCAAACTCATTAATATCGAGCCCATCTTTAAGGGTAATGTGACCTGGTTTATACATGAAAGGTATCTTACATTCCAAAAATTGGCACCTCAAATGTTTTATTTCGATAATACTAAGAAAATATCCTTCTTTTATTCAAAAGCTATGTTAAGGGATAGTGTTGTTATTTAATTAAAATTAAGGAATTCTTAATTGTAGAAGTTCCTTTTTTCATTGAAAATATAAAAAATATACTTAATTGCATAATTACCATACAATAGCTACGGAAAAATTATCTACATCCACTAGATAGTTATTTTTACAACCCTCGCAAATTATTTGTATTCAAAGCACAATTTTGTTCTGAGTTTAGCTATATCTTTTAATATGTTGATGCTTCTTAGGAGTGTATTTAAAACTTGAAAATATAAAAAGTGCTATTAGTATTCAATCAAATATCAATGATATCCATTCTATTGATGGGCATTATAAAATTAAAATTAAACGACACCAAATCTTAAGTTCCTTCGATTATAGAATCGGAGGGCTTTTTTTATGCTCCAAACCTGAGGAGGAAGAGTGTTGTGAATTATATTAAAGAAATCAATGCGTTTTATGACCGGATGGAATTGGATGGGCTGACAACTTCAGAGATTGTGCTGTGGCACACGCTGATGCACTTTCATAATAAAGCGGGCTGGCGGGAAGAAATCACGCTTGCAGCTACTTCGATTCTCGTGAAGTCGGGATTAACAGAGAGTGCGTTTAAACGGGCACGTAAGCAATTAAAAGAGAAGGGTTATCTTACTTTTCGCTCAGTAGGGAAAAATCAGGCGCCTATCTATCAGTTAATGACCCGTGAATATCCGGAAAGCGGACGACTGAGAGACGAGCCGGCGATCCCCCAGGCGGACGTACAGATGAACGAGCAGATGGACCAGCAGGCGAACCAGTCAGCGGACGCATTACTTAAACAAAAAGAAACGAAACGAGACAAAACCACTGTGGTGGACGCCATCCGGAAAAATCCTCACACCTTTTACGAACAGAACTTCGGGGTGCTGAATCCCCATATTGCAGAGTCCATTACGGCGTGGTGCGAGGATATGCCGGAGGAACTGGTGCTCGAAGCGATGAAACGCGCGCTTCAACAGAACAAGCCGTTTTTCCAGTACAGCGGAGGGATCTTAAAGCGCTGGCAGGCACGCGGGGTGAAGACGCTTGAGGAAGTGGAGTCGCTGGATTTGGAGGTGCGGCGGTCGTTAATCAGCAAACCTAATGAAGATCCTTCAGTGGATGATATTTTTGAAGAGATAAGAAGAGAGCGGGAAGGCAACATTAGAGGAGGCGAGTAAGGGGTTGTACTCGAGTAAGTTCGAGTTACCAAACGGAGAATGAATACATTGTAAACACAATCCATGATTGTTTCTAGTTTTACATCTGGCAGAATAAAACCCAAAAACAAAATAAAACGGCAATAGTAAGAGATACAATTGCCGCAGAAGTATTTATTCTGAGCTGCATATAATTTATATGTTTACTTCAAAACCCCCTGGTTCTTTAACCTGCTTATAGTAGTAGAGAGTAAGTCCGATTGTTGGCTTAACTCATCAAGGTATTCATTTAATTTCTTCTTGGCCACACCATACCCTGTTACTGCCATAGGGATTTGTTCGGCAATTCCTTGAGCAGCTGATATATAACCTTTTTCTATTTCATATAGATGCATCAAGTCCTCTGAAGGAGGTGATCCTAGCGATTCAAAAGCTGAGATGACTTCCTTATCTACACGTGCTGCAATGGATTCAAGTTCTTCATATTCAGGAGTATCTGGGTCAATTTCACCTGGTGCGTATGCTTGAGCGTAAGAAATGGCTTCACTATATATCTCTAAAAAGAGTGTATTAACATCTAATAATTCATTTACGTATTGATCGATTTCTTCAACAGCTATTTCCTGTTCAGACAATTCCGGTTCCGCAATATCAATCTCAACCGTCTCTTCAATAAGTTCAGCGTCAGTACATCCGACCATTACGAGCATAGCGAAAGTAATAAAAAAAGCGGTTTTTATTACATAGCCCATATTGACCCAGCTCCTAAGTATAAAGTTTTCTTATTAATAAAGTATTCATTTCAATTGTAAATAAATCCCTCAATTATTTTGATTTTACTTTTTCCTGGATTAAATGGGGGGTTAAAATCACAATACTTGTTTAGTTGAAATGGTAAAACATTTCCTGGAGAAAATGGAAGTCTAAGAACAGGGTGCCGATGTGATCTGATTTTTGTTTCGGGTGGAGGTAGAGGGGGCTCTCTATTACTATGATCTATCTGCTTTTAAGAGGGAGGGAGTATAAAATTCTAGTCTACTTTCTATAATAATAGAAAACTCTCATTATGGCAGGAGATGGCTAACGTGATCAGAAGATTATTCATTACGCTCCTCCCTTTGATTTTCATGGGGATGATCTGGCTGCAGTCCAGCTACCCGATCCAAACGATCAAGCAGTTCCTGGGGTTATTAAAATGAATACGGTTTTTGAAATGATGCATTTTGTTGAATTTGCCACCCTCTATGTTCTTCTTATCGCAGCTTTAGGCGTGAATCATAGATTAACGAAGGTAACGAGCTGCCTGGCTGCCTTATTTTCCATTCTATATGGTGTGGTGGATGAATTTCACCAATTATTTGTGCCAGGGCGTTCTTTTACGGTGATCGATTTAGTAAAGGATACGGTCGGGGTGCTCATCGTATGGGGAAGCTTTCATGCTTTCTATTTTAAAAGGAAAAAGGCTGTTTCACGTGTGCGCAGGCCAGAGTCACATCCGCTTGTAAAACCCCAGGAGTAAAATTCGGAAGACTAAATTGATGGTTTTAAGCTCACATAGAAGTCTGCCCACACTACAGGTTCTATGGTGAAGGGGAACACTGTAACATACAATACTAAAAGACGTTTTACAGGAGGACTGAATGTGGGCGAAGATTATTTAAGGAAGCGGGTTAAACTCTTTATTGATCAGGTCACAGGGAAAGTCACGCCGCCAGTTCCGCTCAAGAATATTCCCCGTCACAGTTTTTGGAAGCGATGGTTTAAGAAAAGAGCCTCTAAGGACTCGTTCTAATCGTTGTTCGTGTTATTAGCACACAAAAAAGCCCCGAGTTGGTAGGAGTCTCCTCGAGAAGTGTAGTAAGAATATCCGGTTCGTGCTCATTTATACGATCTGTCTGGAGGGAAACAGCCCGCTTTTTAGTGGGTTCTCGTTTCCCTTCTTTGTTTGTGCAAATGGTTTAATAAACTTGAAGTACCATTTTGGTTAGGTTTGTTCTTTTTAATATGAGCTTGACGATTCCTTACAAACTCCTTGGCTATGTCTTTTGGGGGTGCTTTGTCCTTATCAGTCATCGTATATCTCCTTTATTTTCAATAAACCAAGCACTTATCGTCTTGGCCTTTTATTTTTCTTTTATCACTTCGTTTGTATCCAAGTAGTACGTGATCATCAATTCCTCGTACAGGATCTTTGAGTAGTTAATAATACTTTGAAGTGCATCGATGTCATATTGTTCAAAAGGTAAATCAAAACCTGTTTTCATAACTATAATAATATGCTCATCCGTTTCCACTTTGTACTGTCCTTCCGATTCTCCTTCGAATTCCTTCTCAAAACACGCTAACCCGACTAACGTATTCTCTCCATTGATTAAACGGTTGGAGTAAACGGCTTGTTGAGTTTTCTCATTTCTTAAGAGGAACTTATACATACGCGTCGTATTTTGGTCCATGTTCTCTGTGGTACTCAAAATAAACAATTCGGATTGTAAATCCGGATAAAAAACTCGTATGTAATCCCGGTAATCAGAAGCTAAATAACTGATGATTTCCTGCTGTACGGTATCTTCTTCCATTCTTCTTTTAAACGATTTCTTATCCTCGTAAATATCGGACAGGATTTCGATATTCTGTTCGAGCATGGATGAGATAAAGGTGAATCGCTGTTGAATTCTCGATTCTGCAAGGGCGCTGTCACTAATATCAAACTCCATTTTATTAATTTTTACTTTTTTAATCATCGATAGTGACATCCATATGACAAACGATCCACCGGCGAGAATTAGAACCATAGCCAACATCCCTGTAATTAAAGGGATATTCGCCATATGTTCAATGATCGTTCCGGGATCAGCGAACATAGGATTATTCCAATATCTCCATGAAATGTAACCACCTACTCCAGCAGCTAACAGCAAGAATATCGTTAGGGAAATGGAGTAGATGCTTTTCTGATGATTCTCAAGCCAGTCAAAAAAGCGATCCACTCGCCTGAAGAACCAATTTTTATACATGGGAACGCCTTCCTTCTGCTACGTTAATTTTTCCTTACCTTTTATTCTATTGAACGTGACCGGTTAACATGAAAGGAGTTGTAGATATTGGCGGAGATCAGGGAAAGGCTTTATTAAAATGACGTGATGGTTTTACTATAGAAAAAGAACTTCCAATTTTATGGAAGTTTCTAGTGGGATTTAAATCATGGATCGGAATCGCCCCGCTGAAATATAATGTTCGTGTCCTTACAAGTTGGAAGTTAGCAAGTACTTAGACGAAATTCCTCCTTTCACGAGATAATCATTGAATATTGTTGCCATAAGGGGGGACTTACCTGGAAACTGAGTTTTCAAGTAAAGCGCAGGTTAGTTCGGGAATCGTGTAACCTGCATCTTTTTTTCTAAATCTAGCCACTATCATTCGCTGGATGATTCAGGTGTTTCTATCCATTTATGGTACATATACAACTTAAGGAGTATAAGGGAGTCTCCTTAGAAAAGTGTGTTTGATAGGTAGAGGCATTGGGAATAGTCTCTCTCATGTGCGGAAGCTATTTAGATAAAGGTAGAGATTGTTAAGGAGACAAGGCTTCAACCTCAATAAGGCAATTTTATTAGGGGTTTTTATGATAATATTTTGAGGAGTGATGACGATGGTAAATAGAAAATTTGTTATGATTACAGGTTCAACATCAGGTCTGGGTTTTGAGTTAGCCCAATTATTTGCGAATGATGGGTATGATGTTGCGATGTCTGGATCCAGTGAAAATATATATCAATCAGCTAAAGAAATTGAAAAATTAGGGGTGGAAGCTTATCCTTTCCAAGCTGATGCCTCAACTTATGATGGTGTTGAAGAATTTTGGAAGTTTGTTAAAAGTAAGGATAGAAAGTTGGATTCAGCTGTTCTGAATGTTGGAATTGGTATGGGAGGTTCCTTCTTAGAAAATGATTTACAAGAAGAGTTGAAGTTAATCGACATTAATATTTCCGGAACGGTTCATATGGCTAAACGTGTAGTGCAAGATATGGTTCCGAATAAAGATGGAGATCTACTTATCGTTTCTTCTGTATCTGCGACGTTGCCCACACCTTACGAAACGGTGTATGGTCCATCTAAAGCATTTGGGTTTATGTTTGCCGAATCTTTAAGAGAAGAGTTAAAAGGAACAGGAGTCAATGTAACAGCCATGCTTCCTGGTGCTACGAATACTAGTTTCCACCATAATGCCGGTATGGATTCTACTTACTTTGGAGACGAGAGAAACAAAAATGATAAAGAATTAGTAGCACAACAAGGATATGAAGCTTTAAAAAATAAGCTAGATCATGTTGTTTGTGGAGACGAAGCTACGAAGAAAGAAGCAGAAGAAAATAAACAAACGCCTGAAGAGATTAAAGCAGCTCAGCATGCTGAAAAAGCAAAACCTAATCAGTAATTTCAGTTATTACGCGACATTTTACAAAGAGGAAGTTTCCTTTTTCTTCTCTTGATGTCTTGATACTATATAAAAGGAATGAATCTTTTAAAAAAGCTTATCTGCAGGATAAGCTTTTTTTATTGGAAAATGGATTTAGTTTTTGTTTATAAGTATTATAAGCCATACATTTTACAGTATGGCTATGGAGTTCCCTGGTGGTGGGGGAGAAAAGTGTACATGTAGGGCCGGTCTGTTTCATGATAATTATCTTGAAACTTAGTCTTCCGGTAAACCAGCTAATAGTTTGTCAACATTTTTCAATAAAAACTTAAGGTAACCCATGTTATACTAAAAATGCGCATGGCAAATAACCTTCCTCAAATGTTTGATTGGAAGGTTTTGTATTATTTAGATG